>JABWBL010000058.1 GCA_013360535.1 Planctomycetaceae bacterium | reverse complement strand
TCGGCCGCGAGGTGGCGGAGCGGGGCGCCGCGACGCTCTCGGCGGAGCTGTGGTGCGCCGAGCAGGGCGTCGAGTGGATCCGCACCCACGACGTGCGCGCGCTCTCCGATGCGCTGCGCACGCGGGCTTCGATCCGAGGTGAAGGGTGAGCGGCGAGGAAGGCGGCGTCCTTCGTTCGCTGTTCTCGGTCCAGCGCGCGGAACGCCGCGCGGTCGGGCTCGCCGTCGCCGCGTTCTTCTGCCTCCTGTTCGCGATCTTCCTGCTGCGGCCGCTGCGCGACGTGATGGGCCTGCAAGGCGGCGCGCGCAACCTCAAGTACCTGTGGAGCCTGACGCTGGTCGGCACCGTGGTCGCGAGCCTCGCCTTCGCGCACGTCTCGTCGGTGATGCCGCGCCGGCGCTTCATGGCCTGGGCTTACCGCGGGATCGCGCTCCTGTGGGTCGCGTTGCTGCCGGCCGTGGCGACCTTCGAGGGCGAGCTCGGCGTCTTCTTCGCGCGCGCCTTTTACGTGCTGCACGCGGTCTCGAACGTCTTCATCGTCTCGATCTTCTGGGCGCTGCTCGCCGACGTGTTCGACTCCGGGCAGTCGCGGCGCCTGTTCGGCCTCGTCGCGGTCGGAGGGACGCTCGGCGCCATCGCCGGCACGACCGTGATCGACGTGCTCTCGGAGTCCTTCAAGGCCGAGGACGAGAACCGCGTGCTGTCGCTCTCGCTGGCCGTCGTCGCGGCGTTGTTCCTCGAACTCGGCCTGCAGCTCGCGGGCGCGCTCGGGCGCGAGACCTCGCGCGCGCCCGACAAGGCGCAGGTCGCGGATGCGAGGCTCGGCGGCAGCCTGATCGAGGGCCTCACGCTCGTCGCGCAGCGCCCGTACCTGCAAGGCATCGCCGTGTTCACGTTCCTGCACGGCGTGTTGCAGACGATCTTCACGCTCCAGCAGAACTTCGTGGTCGAGCACGAGATCACCGAGAAGGCGTTGAGGACCGAGTATTTCGCCGAGACCGAGCGCTGGGCCCAGACGCTGACGCTGCTCGTGCAGCTCTTCGTCACGGGCCACCTGATGCGCTGGCTGGGCGTCGGCGGAGCGCTGCTCGTGCTGCCGATCGTCGCGCTCGGCGGTTGCGCGGGAATGCTGTGGCACGAGGAACTGGGGATCGGAGCGCTGACGGTCGTCACCGTGACGCTGATCGCCTGGCGCGGGCTGAGCCACTCCGCGATGCGCCCCGCGCGCGAGGCGCTCTTCGTCCCGACGGCGCGCGCCGAGAAGTACAAGGCCAAGAGCTTCACCGACACTTTCGCCTTCCGCGGCGGCGACCTCGCCAGCGCCTTCCTGCAGGGCGCGGGCTCGATGGCCTCCATTGCGTTCTTCGGCCTCGGCCTCGCCGTCGCGTGGGGCACTTTCGGTTCGCTGCTCGCACGCGCGCAGAAGCGGCTCGTCGGAGCCTCCAGGGAAGCCGGAGCGCGCCGCGGGGAGGGCTGACACGGCGGAGCGCCGGGGCGCTCCCCGGTCCTCGCTAGATGTGCGGGCGCGTCAGGTTCCGATGGCCGGACGCGGTGACGAGCACGTTGTCCTCGATGCGCACGCCGCCGAACTCGGAGAGCTCGTCGATGAGCTTCCAGTCGAAGCAATCGGCCTTGCCGCCGTTGCGGTGCGGGCGCAGCAGCATCTCGATGAAGTAGCAGCCGGGTTCGATCGTGAAGACCTGATGCTCCTCGATCTTGCGCGTCGTCCGCAGGTAGGGCGACTTTGGCGGCGGAGGCAGGAGGCCGCCCGACGGGTCCTTCTGACGGCCACCGACGTCGTGCACCTGAATTCCGAGGAAGTGGCCGAGGCCGTGCGGGAAGAAGGGACTGGTGAGGCCCGCGTCGAAGGCCTCGTCGCCAGCGATCTTGAGGACGCCGACTTCGTGCAGCAGGTTGCCGATCATCACGTGAGCGGCGGCGTGCAGGTCGGGATAGGGGAGACCCGGGACCACGCGTTCGCACAGCTTGAGCTGCAGCTCGTCCATGCCCTTCACGAGCGCGCGGAAGCGCGAATCGCACTCCTTGCGCGTCCACGTGCGCGTGATGTCGGAGCAGTAGCCCAGGTGTCGCGCGCCCGCGTCGATCAGCAGCACGCGCCCGTTGCGCTGCGCGCGCTTGCCCGTGTAGTGCAGGATCGCGCCCTTCTCGTCGTGCCCGATGATCGTCGGGTACGGCAGCTCCGCTTCCGTGCAACGCACGGCCGCGAGGTAGGCGTGGTGGATCTCGAGCTCGCTCGCGCCGTGATCGAAGGCCGAGAGCGCCGCGCGGTGGCCCCAGGCGGCGATCGTCTCCGCCTCGTCCATGCACGCGACTTCGTACTCGGACTTGTAGGCGCGCTCCCAGTCCAAGCGCGCGACGAGCGCGGCCGGGTTGTGGTGCTCGCCCGCGATGCCCGCCGCCAGCGCGCGCGCCGTCTCGTCGCCGATGTAGGCGACGCGCTTTCCGTCGAGGCCGAGCTTCCACGCCGCCTCGATCGTGCCGACCTCCTGCAGGTCGAAGTCGTCGGCCCAGAACGGACTGCCCAGCGGCGCCTGCTCGTACCAGTAGTCCTCCGGCGCCACGCGCACGAGCCGCGGCTTCGCGCCCGGCCGCAGCACGAGCACGTGGTGCGGACCGCGCAGCGGAACCCAGTGCGCGAAGTGCCCGTTCTCGTGGAACGGCGGCTCCTGGTCGTCGGCGAAGTACGTGAACGGCGCGCCGCTGGAGAGCACGAGCGCGTCGTACCCGCACTCCGCCAGCGCCGCCTCCGTCGTCCGTTGCCGAGCCGCGATGTGCTCGGCGTACAACGATCGTCCTTGTCCCGCCATGGCTCAGGTCACGCCGTGCATCAGCTTGTTGATCAGGCGCGAGGCGATCAGCAGGATCCCGCCGACCGCGATCGACATCCACACGATCGGCGTGAACGCGGCGACGTAGCCGCCGAGCGCGGCACTTCCGGTGAGTTGCTCGGTCCCTTCCGCGGCGGCGCCCGCGATCTGCGAGAACAGGCCGGCGGCGTAGTTGGCGTTGGCGATCGACACGAACCACGCGCCCATGACCATGCCGACCATGTGCTGGGGTGCGAGCTTGGTCACCATCGACAGACCGACCGGCGAGATGCACAGCTCGCCCATGGTGTGGATCAGGTACAGGCCCATGAGCCACGACCAGGGAATCTGGCCCGTTTCGTTCGCCGTCCCGATGCCCCACAGGAGCAGCCCGAAGCCCAGGCCCACCTGCACGAGTCCGAGGCCGAACTTGGCGGGAATGGAGGGGTTGGCGTTCGCCGACGCGAGCTTGACCCACAGCCACGCGAACACCGGGCCGAGCAGCACGATGCCGATGGCGTTCACGGACTGGAAGTCCTCGGGCACCATGGTCCACGTGCCGATCGAGAGGTGCTCGATGTGGTTCTGGGCGAAGAAGTTGAGGCTGTTGCCGGCCTGCTCGAAGCTGGCCCAGAAGACCACGTTGCACAGGAGCAGCAGCAGCAGCGCGAACATCCGCTGGCGGGTCACCGTTTCGCTCTTGAGCGCGAAGAAGAACAGGTAGCCCATGATCACGGCGCCGAGCGCGAGCAGCACGTAGCCGACGAGCTGCTTCTGGCTGAGCAGCCAGTAGATCGGGGGCACGCAGATCACGCAGCCGAGCGCGACGCCGAGCACCGAACCGAGGCCCTTGCGCTCCGGCGGGGGCTCGCCCTTGCCTTGCAGCGACTTCGAGCCGAGGCCGAACACCACGAGGCCGAGCAGCATGCCGATGCCGGCGAGCATGAAGCCCCAGCGGTATTCCGGAACGGCCGGGTCGGCCGCCATCCAGCGCGAGATGCGGGCGCAGAAGATCGGCGCGAGGAAGGCACCGAGGTTGATGCCCATGTAGAAGATCGTGAAGCCGCTGTCGCGCCGCGGGTCGCCTTGCTTGTACAGGCGCCCGACGAGCGTCGAGATGTTCGGCTTGAACAGGCCGTTGCCGACGACGATCGTCGCGAGGCCGTACAGGAACATCTGCTCGCTCGGCAGCATGATCATGAACTCGCCGATGGCCATGATCGCGCCCCCGAGCAGGATCGAGCGGCGATAGCCCAGCACCTTGTCCGCGATGTAGCCGCCGAAGACCCCGAGGGCGTACACGAGCGCCGTGAACGCGCCGTAGCTCACCGACGCTTCCGCCTGCGGCTTGTTGAACTGCGCCACCACGTAGAAGGCGAGCAACGCGCGCATGCCGTAGTAGCAGAAGCGCTCCCACAGCTCGGCGAAGAACAGCACGAACAGGCCCGAGGGGTGACCGAGGATCGTCCGTTCGGTCGTCACGTCGTTGGGTTGGGACATGGGAGTTGGGGTCTCCGGTCTTGACGGGCGGGGAGAGGTTGGGGGCCCGCGCCGTCGGGGTGGGTCAGGGCGTTAGAGGTTAGCGCGGAGGAAGGCCGCCATCGTCAGGTACTTGTGTCGGTTCTGCACGGGGTCGACGATGCCGTGGCGGTTGCCGGGGTAGAGCATCAGGTCGAAGGGCTTGCCCGCGCTTTGCAGGCGCTCGGCGAGCTGCAGCGTGTTCTGCAGGTGCACGTTCTCGTCGATGACGCCGTGGATCAGGAGCGCACGCCCCGACAGGTTCGCGGCGGCTTCCAGCACCGAACTGCGCAGGTAGCCGAGCTCGTTCTCGGTCGGAAGGCCCATGTAGCGTTCGGTGTAGATCGAGTCGTACAGCCGCCAGTCCGTCACCGGCGCCCCGACGATCCCGCAGCGGAACTTCTTCGAGTGGGTGAGCGCGAAGGCCGTCTGGTAACCGCCGTAGCTCCAGCCCCACAGCCCGACCCGCTCCGGATCGGTGAGGCCACGCGCCACGAGCGCATCGACCGCGTCCTCCAGGTCCGCGAGCTCGCCCTCGCCGAGCCTGTGCCAGATGCCCTTCGTCGCTTCGAGCCCGCGCCCGCTCGCCGAACGGTTGTCGACGGCGCACACGACGTACCCCTCTTGCGCGAGCAGCGTGTGGAAGAGCCCGTCCGCCGTCAGCGGCCGGTCGAGCACCCGCGGCGCGTGCGGGCCGGAATAGATCGAGAGCAGCGTCGGGTACCGGCGACCCTTCGAGAAGCCCGGAGGCAGGAAGAGCGCGGCGTCGAGCTCGATTCCATCGCGTGTCCGCAGCTTCGTGAACTCCACGGGCTTCACGCCCTTGGCGGCGGCGGGCGCGCCGTCGACGCGCTCGAGCTCGCGCACGATGCTTCCATCCGCCGCGCAAAGGCGCAGCTGCGGCCACTCGCTCGCCGACGAGAACGTGTCGACAAAGTGCCGCCCGTCCGGCGCCATCTGCACCACGTGCGTGCCGTTTTCGCGTGTCACACGCACCGGTTCGCTGCCATCGAGCTTGCAACGGAAGAGCTGCGCGCCCTTCACGTCGTCGCGATCGCCGACGAACCACACCTCACCGCTCGTTTCGTCGAAACGCACGAACGAATCGACTTCCCACGGCCCGTGCGTGACTTGCCGCTCGAGCGTGCCGTCGCGCGAGTACAGGTACAGGTGAGCGAACCCGTCGCGCTCCGAAAGCCACAGGAAACGCCGGCCCTCTTCGATCCACCACGGCCCGTCGTTGGGCTCGATCCACGCCGCCGTCGAGTCGCGCAGCAGCGTCTTCGTCGCGCCCGTCGCCGGATCGGCCTCGACGAGGTCGAGCCACGTCTGCACGCGATTCTGGATCTGGAACAGCACACGCGTCGCGTCCGGCGTCCAGCCGACGCGCACCACCAGCGGCTCGTCCTTCGACCAGGGCCCGAGCTCGACCGGCGTGCTCTTGCCGCTCGCGATGTCGACGACGTGCAGCGTCGCGACCGGGTTGGGATCGCCCGCCTTCGGGTAGCGCCACGCCTCGTTGACCGGATGCACCTGCCTGTGGTCGGTGACGACGTACGTCGGCACGCGGCTCTCGTCGATCACGAGGTACGCGATGCGCGTCGAATCCGGGGCCCACCAGAACGCGCCGAAATTGCCGCGCCCGTAGACCTCCTCCTGATACACCCAGTCGAGCCGTCCGTGCAGCAGGTTTTCGTTGCCCGCGGTCGTCAGCGCCCGCGGCGGCGAGCTTCCATCGGTCGGCGCGACCCACAAGTTCCAGTCCGCGACGAACGCGACGTGCTTGCCGTCGGGAGCGAGCGACTCGCCGACTTCCTCGCGCGGATCGTTGGTGAGCCGCACCGCCCGTTCGCTGCCGAGCGCGAGGAAAAACAGGTCCCTGGTCTCGTTGAGCAGCACGCCGTCGCGCTGCGCTGTCCAGTCGAAGCGCCGGCGCGCCGCGAAGTGCCCCGCCAACTCCCGGTTGACGCCCGGCGCGGCGGCGAAGGCCTTCGTGAGCGCCTGCGCGTCGGCAAACGGCGTCTCGGCTCCGCTCGCCACGTCGATGCGCAGGATTCGTCGCGTGCCCGAGGCCGGATCGCGCCGCAGGCACAGGAAGCTCGCGCTGTCGGGACTCCAGCACGCGAAGGCCGATTCCAACCTCAGTTTCTCGGGCAGGATGATCAGGTCGTCGAGCGTGAGGCGGGCCGACGAGTCCGGGGCGGGAACCACGGCGCAGCCCGCGAGGGCGAGCGCGCCGACGAGCGCAACGAGGCGGAGCTGCATCGCGCGAGAAACTAGCGGGAGCTTCCGGAGGCCGCCACAGCGCTATTCTCCGCAAGATGAAGCTGCTCACCGCCCTCGCCGTCCTTGCCTTCAGTGCCGCAGGTTGCGCCTCGACGCCGGTTGCGACCGAACTCTCGGCACTCGACAAATTCAACGCGCAGTTCACGGGTCGCACGCTGCGCTTCGATTACCACCACACCGGCGACGCGAAGACCGAGCACGTGGCGCCCGTCGGCCTGCGCCTCGAGGGGGACTGGGCCGGGAGCCGCACCCAGCTCGTCGACGCCACGCAGTTCGGCAAGTACCTGTTCGAGGTCGTCGATCCCGCGAGTGGCAACGTGCTCTTTTCGCGCGGTTTTTGCTCGATCTTCGGCGAGTGGGAGACCACCGGCGAGGCGAAGCAGACCTGGCGCGCCTTCGAGGAGAGCCAGCGTTTCCCCGAGCCGCGCGCCGAGGTCGAGCTGCGCCTTCGCAAGCGCGCCGCCGACGGCAGCTTCGCTGCGCCGCTCTTCGCGCAGAAGTTCGACCCGAGGTCGCGTTTCGTCGACCGTGCGCCGCTGCGTGCGGGCGCGCGAGTCGTGCCGATCCACGAGAGCGGCCCGGCCGCCGAGCGGCTCGACTTGCTGGTGCTCGCCGAGGGTTACACCAAGGCCGAGGAACTGAAGTTCGAAGCCGATGCCAAGCGCCTCTCGCGCGCCTTGCTCGAAACGCCGCCGTTCTCGACACGCTCCGCCGACCTCAACGTGCGCGGCCTGTTCGTCGCCTCGCCGCAGTCGGGCATTCGCGACCCGCGTCGCGAAGTCTGGAGCGACAGCGCTTTTGGTGCTTCCTACAACGCCTTCGACAGCGACCGCTATGTGCTGACCTACCGCGACCGCGAGCTGCGTGAACTCGCCGCCGCCGCGCCCTACGACTTCCTCGTGATCCTGTTCAACGGCCGCAAGTACGGTGGCGGCGGCATCTACAACCTGTGGTCGACCTGCGCGTCCGACACGTCGGTCGCCGAGTACGTGTTCGTGCACGAGCTCGGCCACTCGCTCGGGGGCCTCGCCGACGAGTACTACAGCTCGCAGGTCAGCTACGAGGAATTCACGCCGCCGGGCACCGAGCCGTGGGAGCCGAACGTCACGGCACTGCGCGAGCCGTGGAACCTGAAGTGGCGCGACCTTGTCCAGCCGGGGACGCCGCTCCCCACTCCGTGGGAGAAGGCGAACTACGACTCGGTCGACCAGGGGTTCCAGTCGCGCCGGGCGGAGCTCGGCAAGGGGCGTGACGACGCGGCGAACGAGGCGCTGTTCGCGGAGATCAAGAGCGTCACGACGCCGCTCCTGCAGGCCGAGAAGTTCGCCGGTCGCGTCGGCGCGTTCGAGGGCGCGGCGTACGAGGCTCGCGGGCTCTATCGGCCGTCGGTGGACTGCATCATGTTCACGCGCAACCCGAAGACGTTCTGTGCGGTGTGCGAGCGGGCGGTGGATCGGGTCATTTCGATGTACTCACGTTGAGCGGCGGACACGGAGGGCGGGAGGGAACGGAGGGAAGCGGAGGGCAACGTTGAGGTGCGGCGGGGGAGGCGTTGCCGTCGTGGATAGAGGCGGACGGGATCGGAGGGATGAAAGAGGGCGGAAGAGGGGAGATGGGGAGGCGGGCGAGGGTTGGGGGTGGGACGCGGAGGGGAGCGGCGGCGGCGCGCTACGCAGGTTCGGGGGCTGGCGGGCCGATGGGGGGGGAGCCAGACTGGTCGGCCCAAGAAACTCGCCCCATGAGCACCCAAAACACGTTCCTGAAGGAGCTCGACGAGCGCAGCTCCGACAACCTGTTCACGCTGCAGTCCCACATCCTCGCGGAGCAGTCGAAGCATCCGGGTTCCACGGGCACGTTCTCGTGGATCCTGTCGGCGATGAGCCTGTCGGCCAAGGTGATCGCGTCGAAGCTGCGGCGCGCGCGGCTCGATGACGTGCTCGGCGCGCTCGGCACGGACAACGTGCAGGGCGAGCGCCAGCAGAAGCTCGACGTGATCGCGAACGAGACGCTGCTGCGGTGCCTCGGACGCCGCAAGGGCGTGGCGATCGTGGCCTCGGAAGAGAACGAAGAGCCGATCCTGCTGCGCGACAACGCCGAAGCCGAAGGCGGCTATTGCGTGCTGTTCGACCCGCTCGACGGCTCGTCAAACCTCGACGTCTGCGGTGGCGTCGGCACGATCTTCTCGATCCTCCAGCATCCGTCCCCGGCGGCGACGGCCGACGAGGCCATGCTGCAGCCCGGCTCGCGCCAGCTCGTGGCGGGGTACATCCTGTTCGGCTCGTCGACGGTGTTCGTGCTCACGACCGGCAACGGCGTGTCGATGTTCGTGCTCGACCCGATGATCGGCGCCTTCCTGCGCGTCGAGAACGACCTGCGCATCCCCTCGAAGGGCAAGATCTACTCGCTCAACGAAGGCAACCGGCCGACGTTCCCCGAGGGCTACCAGCGCTACCTCGACTGGGCGCAGCACAACGGCTACTCGAGCCGCTACGCCGGCGCGATGGTCGCCGACGTGCACCGCACGCTCCTCAAGGGCGGCGTTTTCCTCTATCCGCCGACCGCGAAGGCGCCCAACGGCAAGCTGCGCCTGATGTACGAGGCGAACCCGATGGCGTTCCTCGTCGAACAGGCCGGCGGCAAGGCCTTCGCGGGCAAGGAGCGCCTGCTCGACGTGCAGCCCAAGACGCTGCACCAGCGCACGACGGTCATCCTCGGCAGCCCCGAGGAAGTCGACCACGTGCTGCGGCACCTGTAGGGGAGCCTGCGAGCCTCGTGGCGGCGTAGCATGCCGCCATGACGAGCCTCGCTGCCCTCGCGTTCGCGTTCCTGTCGACGGTCCAGTCCGGTGAGCTGCGCCCGGAGTGGAAGGAGCTGAAGTTCAGCGACGGCAGCTCGTTTCGTTACGTCGTCGTCCGCACTCCGGCGCCGGAAGGCGCGGCGTTCCGTCCAGTCGTCGTGCTTCCAGCCGAAAGCGGTGACAAGGCCCTCGAGACTGCGGCTGTCGCCGTCGCGCGCGCCGCCGGACCCGCGACGGTGGCGATCGTTCCGGCCGTTCCTGACACGACGTACCTCGCCAGTCGCGTGGCCGTGATCGTGGAGGACGCAAACGGCCGGGGCGTCGGAGGCCGCCCTTTGATCGTCGCCGAGGGCGCGGAAGCCCGAAGCGCGCTGTCGGCCTTGGCGTGGGATCCCGAGGGGTTCGCCGGAGCGTTGTTGCTCGCGCCGCCGGTGCTCGCGACGGAGCAGCTCGACAGCGTCGCGAGAGTCGCTCTGACCCCGATGGCGCTCGTTCGTGGCCGCGACGATGACAGCGCCGGAGCGCTGGCGATTCTCGAACAGCGGCTGGAACAGGGCGCCGAGACGCAGCTCGACTTCGCCTCGACCTGCGAGCACGCCTCGATCGCTTGCAACGAGGGCTACCTCGGGCGGCGGCTGAGCGCGTTCCTGGCGGCCGAAGAGCGCCGTTTTGCAGCCGAAACCGCCGTCCGGGCCGTGCTCGACCGCTTCCACGGCGCCGCCGCGAAAGCCGACGGGAAGGAGTACTTCGCCTGCCTCGCGCCGGACGCGATCTTCATCGGCACCGACGCGAGCGAGCGCTGGACCGTGCCGCAGTTCCGCGCCTTCTGCGAGCCGTACTTCTCCAAGGGCAAGGGCTGGACCTACACCGCTTCCGAGCGCCACGTCTACCTCGCGCCCGACCTGCGCTCGGCCTGGTTCGACGAGAGCCTGGACAACGAAAGCTACGGAAAAGTGCGGGGTTCCGGCGTGTTGCGGCTCGACGGCGAGCGCTGGCGGATCACGCAGTACGTGCTCTCGATCCCGGTTCCCAACGAGCTCGCCAAGGACCTGGTGCAGCGCATCCGCGAGCGCCGCTGACGCGCTCGACGGGGTCCGCCAGGGCCGGTTTCCTCGGGGTTTTTTGCCCTGGCCGGCGTCGAGCGCCGAAAACCTCGGGTTTTTCGCGATTTTTGGGTGAACTGCCTCTGGAAGTGGGGGTGCGCTTTCTCTACAAGCAAGGCCATCGCGGTTCTCACGCCGCAAAAACCCCTGGAAACGTAGGAGAATTCGATGGCTGCCAAGACTCCCGCCGCTAAGCCGGCCAAGATCACCCCCGCCAGCAAGGTCCGCACGAAGGGCGAGATCTACAACGCGATCGCCGGCGCTTCGATGCTGTCGCGCAAGCAGGTCGTCAGCGTGTTCAACGCCTTCTCGGACCTGATCGCCGCCGACCTGGGCAAGAAGGGCCCCGGCGTCACGCAGGTCCCCGGCCTGATGAAGGTCACCGTCGTCCGCAAGCCGGCGACCAAGGCTCGCAAGGGCATCAACCCCTTCACCGGCCAGGAGACGATGTTCAAGGCGAAGCCCGCCCGCAACGTCGTCAAGGTCCGCGCGATGAAGAACCTGAAGTCGATGGTCTGATTCGAGACCGTCGGCCGCTTCGGCTGGCGGGCGGACTCGTTCCGCCCTGCAGTTCGAAGTCCGATTCGTTCAACCCCACGGTGGAGCGCTCGCGCGGTCCATCGTGGGGTTGTCGTTTGTCCAGTCGGGCGTCTTGCCGTGAATCCCGGCGATTTTCGGGGCTCAGGGACGGGCGGTGGGGCTATCGCCAGCCTTTGCCGTCGGCGTCGTCGCGATCAGCGCACTGACCGCGAGCGTCCACGTCGGAAACATGCCGAGCACCGGAACGGCCTCGACCACCAGCACCGGCAGCAGCGCCCAGCGCCAGCCCATCACCGCGAACAGCGCGAACGCCGTCAGTCCGTCGAGGGTCCACTGGATCGGTGGTGCGAGCTCGGCCGGAATCGAGATCGCGTCGGACAGCGCGGCGATCGCGAAGGCGAGGATCTTGCGGCGTCGTGTGATGCCGTTCGTGGTGAGCTCCGCGGCCGCATGGGTCGTCGCCATTCGCGCCACGGACTGCGACGGACTCTCGGGCCCGGCCTGCGGCGCGGGAACAGGGGACGCGGCCTGCGGACTTCGCTCGTCCATCGATGGGGCTAGCATAGGCCGCGCGCACGGCGCTCCCTACCCCCTGCCGCCACTCCCAGCGAGAGCCCCGAGATGAACAACTCCCACGACGACGTCGGTTCGGTCTTCCCCTCCGTCTACTACGACGACGCCGCGAGGGAAATCGAGTTCCTCGTGCGCGCCTTCGGCTTCCGGCGCCGCCTGGTCGTGCCCGGTGAGCACGGCACCGTGCGCCACTCCGAGCTCACGTTCGGTCGCGCCGTCATCATGGTCGCCGACGCGCACTCCGAGTTCGGTGGGCGCGGCCCGAAATCGCTCGGCGGCACGAGCGGGGGCCTGAGCCTGTACCTCGCCGACGCCGAAGTCGACGCCCACTGCGCTCGCG
>JABWBL010000057.1 GCA_013360535.1 Planctomycetaceae bacterium | reverse complement strand
GATCTGCGCCTCGGCCGGCAACCACGCGCAGGGCGTGGCGCTGGCGGCGCGGCGGCTTTCGTGCCGCGCCGTCATCGTGATGCCGGTGACGACGCCCAAGCTCAAGGTCGACGCCGTGCACGCGCTCGGCGGCGAGGTCGTGCTGCATGGCGACAGCTACTCCGACGCCTACGCCCACGCGCTCGAGCTGCAGCGCGGCGAAGGCCTGACCTTCGTGCACCCGTTCGACGACCCCGATGTCATCGCCGGCCAGGGCACCGTGGCGATGGAGATCCTGCGCCAGCACCAGGGCCCGCTGGACGCCGTCTTCGTGCCGATCGGCGGCGGCGGCCTCGTCGCCGGCGTCGCCGCCTACGTGAAGGCGCTGCGTCCCGAGGTGCGCGTCATCGGCGTGCAGACGGTCGACTCCGACGCGATGATCCGCTCGGTACGCGGCGGCAAGCGCGTGATGCTCTCGGACGTCGGCCTCTTCTCCGACGGCACGGCGGTCAAGCAGGTGGGCAGCGAGACGTACCGCCTCGTGCGGGCGCTTGTCGACGACTTCGTCGCCGTGGACACCGATGCCGCCTGCGCGGCGATCAAGGACGTGTTCCAGGACACCCGCAGCGTGCTCGAGCCCGCCGGCGCGCTGGCCGTCGCGGCGGTCAAGCAGTACGCCGAGGCGCGCAAGGCCAAGGGCCGCACGTTCGTCGCCATCACCAGCGGCGCGAACATGAACTTCGACCGCCTGCGCTTCGTCGCCGAGCGCGCCGAGGTCGGCGAGCACCGCGAGGCGCTGTTCGCGATCACCGTGCCCGAGGAGCGCGGCTCGTTTCGCCGCTTCTGCGAGCTGATCGGCCCGCGCTCGGTGACCGAGTTCAACTACCGCATCAGCGACGAGCGCGTCGCGCACCTGTTCGTCGGCCTGACGATCAGCCGCCGCGACGAGGCCGAGCGCATCGCGCGCCACTTCGCGCGGCACGGCTTCGCCACCGTCGACCTCACCGACGACGAACTGGCCAAGGAACACGTGCGGCACATGGTCGGCGGGCGCAGCGAACTCGCGCACGACGAGCGGCTCTTCCGCTTCGAGTTCCCCGAGCGGCCGGGCGCGCTGATGCGCTTCCTGGCCGCGATGCACCCGGGCTGGAACATCAGCCTCTTCCACTATCGCAACCAGGGCGCCGACTCGGGCCGCGTGCTCGTCGGCCTGCAGGTGCCGGCGGCCGACGAGCGCGAGTTCGCCGCCTTCCTGCGCACGCTGGCGTATCCGTTCGTCGAAGAGACGCGCAACCCGGTGTACCGGTTGTTCCTGCGCCAGGGCCGCGGCTGACCACCCCGGCCGGCTCGGCGAACGCGACAGCGGCAACAGCAGCACAAGCGGGCCACGCCGGCGTGGGGCAATCACCCCCAAACGCGTCGCGCCCTCGCTAGACTCGCCGCCCATGGCCGCCGCCCGTTCCCTCGTCAACCCGACCTCGAACCCGGCACTCGAGCGTGCGCTGCGCGACAAGCTCCAGCGCCGCCAGGAGGCCGGCGGCGCGCTGGGCGAGCTCGAACCGCTGGCCATCCGCATCGGGCTGATGCAGAACACGCTGAAGCCGCGGCTGCGCGAGCCGCAGCTGATGGTCTTCGCCGCCGACCACGGCGTCGCCGTCGACGGTGTCGACACGAGCGGCGTCGCCAACCGCAGCACGCGCGAGACGGTGCGCAAGCTGATCACCAACCAGCTGCCGCTGACCGCGTTCGCGCGTGCGCAGCAGATGAGCGTCACCATCGTCGATTGCGGCATGGCCGACGACCCGCCGGTGCACGACCGGCTGCTGCTGCGCAAGATCGCGCACGGCACGCGCAACACGCGCGTGGCGATGGCGATGACGCTCGAGCAGGCGCACGCGGCGATGCGCGCCGGCATGGAGATCGGCGACAAGCTGCGCGGCAACGCCACCGTGCTGGCCGGCGTCGGCGTCGGCGCGCACGAGAGCGCGTCGCTGGTGCTGGCGCGGCTGACCGACAGCGCGCTGCGCGACCTCGTCATCAGCGGCCCGGACATGGACACCGGCCGCCTCACGCACCTGATGGCCGTGCTGATGGCGGCGATGGCGCGCCACCGCGACATCACCGAGCCGGTGGAGGTGCTGGCCGCTTTCGGCGGCTTCGAGGTCGCGGTGATGGTCGGCGTGATGCTGATGGCGGCGAGCAAGCGCCACCTGCTGATGATCGACGGCGTGCCTGCCTGCGCCGCGCTGATGGTGGCCGCGCGCATCGCGCCGGCCGTCACCGACTACTGCGTCTTCTGCCGCAGCCACCAGCACCGCGGGCTCGACCAGGCGCTCGGCCTGTTCAGCGCGTCGGCGCTGCTGGAGATCGGCATGGAGGCCACCGACGGCACCGGCGCGACGCTCGCCTGGCCGCTGGTGCGCAGCGCCGCGGCGCTGCTCTCCGACGTGGCCGACGGCGAGGACAACGGCGTCTCGGTGCCCGACGCGCTGGACGGCGAGCCCGAGCCGTTCGGCCTCGCGTTCCGCCGCGAGCTGGTCCTCCGGATGCACGTCGAAGCGCGCCGGCGAGTCCGACAGGTTGCGGGCGAGCGTCGTGAGGACGATCTCCGCCTGTCCCGCGCGCGCGGATCCGAGCACGAACCCGCAGGCCTCGCGGGGCGCGGCCGCACGCGCGTGGGCGAACAGTCCCTCGCGCAGCTCCCGTGCGATCCGGACGCTCAGAACTTCCACGTCGCCGAGTTGCGCGGGCATTCGACGCGCGCGAAGCCGCGCTCGCGCAGCGTGCGGGCGAGCGGCAGGCGCTGGTCGTTCTCGCCGTGCACGAGGAACAGCGCCTTGCAGGGCGCGGCGATGGGGGTGAGCGCCTGGAGCAGGCCGTCGCGGTCGGCGTGGGCCGAGAAGCCGTTCATCACCGTGATGCGCGCGCGCACCGCGTGCAGCATCCCGAGGATGTTGACCTCGCTCGCGCCGTCGACGAGCCGCCGGCCGAGCGTGCCGTGCGCCTGGTAACCGACGACCGCGATCTCGGTGTCGGGGCTCGCCACGCCCCAGGCGAGGTGGTGCAGGATGCGGCCCGATTCCATCATCCCCGACGCCGACACGACGATCATCGGGCCGGGCATCTGGTTGAGCAGCTTGCTGTCGTCGACGGACTCGGTGAAGCGCACCTTGAGGCGCGACTTGCCGCTCTCCGCGCGCCGCAAGCGCGCGAGCGCCTGCTCGTCGAAGCACTCCGGATGGCGGTACACGATCTCCGTCGCGCGCTTGGCGAGCGGGCTGTCGACGTACACGGGGATGTCGTCGATCTTGCGGCGCTCGAGGATGTGCGCGAGCGAATACAGGATGTGCTGCGTGCGGCCGACGGCGAAGGCCGGGATGAGCAGCTTGCCGCGGCGGCGCTTGTGGAGGCGCTCGACGGCGAGCTCGAGCTGCGCTTCGGTGTCGTCGGTCGGCGGGTGGCAGCGGTCGCCGTAGGTGCTCTCGCTGATCAGGATGTCGGCGGGCTCGAGCGGCACGGGATCGCGCAGGATCGGCTGCGGGCGACCGTAGTCGCCGGTGAAGCACAGGCGCACGGTGCGGCCGCGCTCGCGCGCCTCGCACTCGACCCACGAGGCGCCGAGGATGTGGCCCGCGTCGTGCAGGCGGAAGCGCAGCGCCGGTCCGATCTCGAACCATTCGCCCCAGCGGTGCGGCGAGAAGCGCGGCAAGGTCGCGCGCACGTCCTCCTCGAGGTACAGCGGCAGGATCTCGCGCTTGGGCGGGTTGGAGACCGAGAGCGCGGGGGCGTCGTCGTCGGAGCGGAAGTGCGACAGCCGCTGCTTGCCGCGGCGACGGTCCTCGCGGACCTCGCGGCGCGCGCGCACCTTCTCCAGCACGCGCCGCTTGTTCAGGAACTCCGCGTCTTTCAGCTGGATCATCGCCGAGTCGAGCAGCATCGGCTCGGCCAGCGCGACGGTCGCTCCGGTGGCGTGGATGCGGCCTTCGAAGCCCATGCGCACGAGCATCGGCAGCTTGCCCGAGTGGTCGATGTGCGCGTGGCTGAGCACGACCGCGTCGATGTCGCCGGGTGCGAAGCGAAACCCGGAGTTGCGCTTGTACGTGTCGTCGCGGCGGCCCTGGAACAGCCCGCACTCGAGCAGCACCGACTTGCCGCCCGCGCGCAGCACGTGGCAGCTGCCCGTCGTCCCGTCGGTCGCGCCGTGGAATTCGAGTTCCATCGCAATCGTCCTCCTGCAGGGAGGCTACGCCGCGCGCGAGGCTGCCACCACTACCCGGCGGCGGGAGGATTCAGCAGCGCCGACATGCGCGCGAGCGCGCGGTGCAGCAGCACGCGCACGGCTCCTTCGCTCTTGCCCATCTGCCCGGCGATCTCCGCGCGCGAGAGCCCGAGCACGTGCGCGAGCGTGATCACCTCGCGGTACTCCTCGGGCAGTTCCTCGAAGGCGCGCTCGACGCGCTCGAGCTCTTCCTTGAGCGAGGCCTGCTGGCTCGGGCTCGAGAAGCTGTGGTAGCGCGCGAGCAGCTCGCCGTCGCCGCCGTTGCTTCCCATCGGCACGTCGCGGAGCGCGTCCCGCTTCTGCGCGAGCCAGTAGTCCTGCCGGTTGAGGATCTTGCGCAGCGCCGTCGTGCACAGCCACTGCTTGAAGGCGCCCTCGCTGGGGAAGCGGAAGCGGTCGATGTGCTCGATCACCTCGCGGCAGACCGACTGCACGATGTCCGAGCTCGACTCGCGCGCGCGCACGACTGGCCCCGCGCGCAGGCGCACGAAGGCGTGCAGGTCGGGCAGGTAGCGCTCGATCAGCAGGTCGACCGCGGCCCGGTCGCCCTGGGCGGCCCGTTCCGCGAGACGTCCCAGTTCGTCGGAATCGGGTGCCATCGCCACGAGGGAGCATACTCCGCGCGGGTCTTTCGGGCGTTCGTACGCGTTGCAAGGGCCGTTCCCGCGCTCGAGGCCGGTCGCCCGGCCGGGAAGATTCGTCCGTGGATTCCACGTCTTGGCCCCCTGACACCTGTGGAACGCACGCTTACGCTGGGGCCCGCTCGGCGCACGGGTCTCGCACCCCGCTCGCCGCACCGTGTTTCGCAATCCTTCTCCAGCAGAGATCCCCCGTGAAAACCCTACCCCGACTCCTGTGGTGCACCCTCGCAGCGCCCTGTGCGCTCGCACTCCAGTCCAACGAGACCTACGGCCCGCCCGCTCGTTCGACGCCGCCTCCCGAACACCTGCCCGCTCCGCAGATGGAGAGCGTGCTCGACGACTCGGTGCCGCTGCCGATTCCGGCGGTGGTCGAGGCCAGCGACGCGGGCGACCGCGTGGTCGAGCCCGCTTCGGGCGACCCGTACTTCCTCGGTTTTGCGGCCGCGAGGCACTACCCGCCGGCGGGCGAGCGCATCGATCCGCTGCTCGAGGCGGCGCTCGCGCGCACGTTCGACGACGGACGGCCCGAGAACGTGAGCTGGGGTTTCGTGATGTTCTCCAGGCGCATCACGCCAGCGCGCCTCGACGCGCTGCGGCTCGCCGGTGCGCGCGTGATCGAGTTCCACCCGCACTACACGCTGAAGGTGGCGCTCGGCGCCGACGCGCTCGCGCGCATCGCTTCGCTCGACTTCGTGCGCTGGGTCGGCGTGCCGCGTGCGGTGCAGAAGGTGCACCCGCTGCTCGCCGAGCAGGTCTCGAAGGCCGCGCCGGGCGACGTGCTCGACGTCTACGTGTCGGTGCACGACTCCGACAAGAACGAGAAGTCGGAGCAGATCGTGCTCGCGCAGGCGGTGAGCGTCGACCCCGACGGCACGCAGGCTGAAGTGGCGGGCTTCCCGGCGACGAAGTGGATGTCGCACGGCTGGCAGGAGGCGCGCCTCGTCGCGCTCGGCCTCGACGTGCACGAGTACGTCGACGGCATCCGCGCCTTCCGCGCGCGCATGACCAAGGCGCAGCTCGAGGACCTCGTCGCGCAGGACTTCGTGCAGTTCGTCGAGGCCGACCTGCCGATCGCGCCGATGGCGGCGCCGCACGAGGAGTCGACGCCGATGATCACGACCGACCGCACGCGCGCGAGCTGGTCGGGAGCGAGCTCGACCAGCGTGATCGCGGGCTTCGCGGACTCGGGCCTGGAGACCGACCACCAGGACCTCGGCATCTGGGGCTGGGGTTGGGACCTCGCGAGCGCGAGCGGGCCGTGGAACGACGAGAACGGCCACGGTACTCACGTCGCCGGAACGATCATGGGCCGCGGCAACGCGAACTCGTCGAAGCGCGGCAACGCGCCGGGCCTCGCGTCGTGGTCGGCGGCGAGCCGCTTCTACAACGTGCGCATCTTCAACGCCGCGGGCTCGGGCTCCGTGTCCACGTCGTCGGTGATGAACCTCTACAACACGGCGATCACCGACGGCAACGGCGTCGTCACGCCGACACCCGACCTCGTCAGCCACTCGTGGGGCAGCACGTCCTACGGCGGTTTCATCGGCAGCGAGGCCGACTGCCGCACGATCGACAATCAGGTGCACAACCAGGCGCAGCTGCACGTGTGGGCGGCCGGCAACGGCGGCAACAACACGTCGGGCTCGCTCTCGCAGCAACCGAGCGCGAAAAACGCCTTCACCGTCGGCAACGCGATCGACTACGCCGACGCGATCGGCGATCCGGGCACGCTCTGGACGGGCTCGAGCACGGGCCCCGCGGGGGACGGGCGCTGGAAGCCGAACGTCAACGCGCCCGGCCGCTGGATCAGCTCGGCCAACTCGGCCAACACGACCGGCTACACCGACAAGTCGGGCACGTCGATGGCGACGCCGCACGTCGCGGGCCTCGCGGCGCAGGTGATGGACCACCACACGTGGCTGCAGGGCTGGCCGGAGGCTGCCGCCGCCGTGCTGATGGCCTCGGCGACGACCAAGGACAACGTCACGCTCTCCAGCCCGACGGCGACGCACCTCGACAACTACGGTGCGGGGCGCGTGCAGGCCTGGCGCGCGCACGAGCCGTCGAGCAACACGGGTTGGTACGCGTGGACGCTCGACCTGACCAACAGCTCGACCAACGCGGACTTCACCGTCAGCGCCGGCGCGACGCGGCTCGTGGTGGCGACGTTCTACAGCGAGAGCGCGGCCTCGGCCGGTGCCTCGCAGGCGCTCGTCAACAACTACGACCTGTGGATCGACTCGCCGCCGGTCGACACCGCGAACAACAACACGGGCGAGTACTTCGCGCAGCAGTCGAGCATCGACAACGCCGAGATCCGCATCATCAACAACCCGCCCGCGGGCCAGTGGCGCTGGAAGATCTTCAACCAGTCGACGACGGGACGCATGTACGGCGGCGTCGCCGTGCAGGTGCTCTACGGCGACACGACGCCGGACGGCACGTTCGACGTCGCGGCGATCGATCCGTACGTCCAGCCCAACCAAAACGTGACGATCACGGCGACGGCGACCAACCCCGCCTCGGGCTCGGTGGCCTCGGCGGTGTTCCTCGACTCGACCTCGAGCGGGGACACGCTGCAGAGCTCGTCGACGACGCTCGACGACGGCCCGGTCACGGCGCTGCACAACGCCTGGCACGGCGGCCGTGACGTGCTGCTCGGCGACATGATCTCCGGCGACTCGAAGACCGCGACGTGGGTGACGCGCTGGGCGACCGAGGGCGTCAAGTCGTTCTCGGTGAACGCGCGCTCCGACAACTGGGTCAACAAGTCCGACTCGGTCAACATCTACGTCGACGGCACGCCGCCGCCGCTGGTGACCGGGCTCACGTCGCCGACGCACCCGGTCAACACGTGGCGCTCGACGGGCTCGGTGACGTTCAACTGGACGCAGCCGGGCGACAACGTCAGTGGCATGGACGGCTACGGCGAGAGCTGGAGCACGGTTCCCGGCGTGTTCGTCGCGAACACCAAGGACTTCGAGGAAGGCACGAGCTTCGTGCGCGTGTTCAGCACGGGCACGTACTACTGGGCGCTGAAGGGCGTCGACAACTCGGGCAACTGGACCGCCTCGACGGTCGAGTACGGTCCGATCAAGATCGACCTCGTCGTCCCGGCGAACGTCGGCGCGCTCAGCTCCCCGACGCACACGGTCGGCGTGCAGAGCTGCTCGACCTCGGTGACGATCAACTGGACTCCGTCGACGGACGCGGATTCTGGCCTCGCGGGGTACGCGGGCGTCTGGGACACCTCGCCCTCGACCGACCCGACGAGCAGCCTCAACTACGGCTCGGGCTCGGTGTCGGCGACGGTGAGCCTCTCGTCGTCGAACACGGCGCGCTGGTTCCACCTGCGTGCGCGTGACAACGCGGGCAACTGGGGCGCCACGCGCCACTACGGTCCTGTGTACGCCAACGCGAACTCGGTCGTGACCTACTGCACGGCGAAGACCAACTCGCTCGGCTGCGTGCCGACGATCGGCACCAACGGCGTGCAGCCCGACAAGTCGAACGGCAACTTCCGCGTGACCTGCTCGAACGTGCTCAACCAGAAGGCGGGCCTGCTGTTCTGGGGCTACGCGCCGTCGGCGACGCCGTTCCAGGGCGGCTTCAAGTGCGTCGCGAACCCCACGGTCCGCACGCCCTCGATCAGCTCGGGCGGCAACACGAGCGGCAACTCGTGCACGGGTTCCTACTCGTTCACGTTCTCGACCGCGTACATGAACTCGCTCGGCATCGACCCGGGCGACACGCTGTACGCGCAGTGGTGGACCCGCGACCCGGCGGCGCCGTTCACGACGGGCCTGTCGAACGCGGTCCAGTTCACCGTTTGCCAGTGAGCGAGGAAACCTGCCCCGCGCGCTCCTGACGGAGCACGTGGACAGGTTGGAACCGTCAGGGCCGGTCGCCTTCTTCGGGCGGCCGGCCCTGCGTGCTTGTCGGCTCGCGTCGACGATCCCGCACTGCGCGGCTCGGCCAGGTGCGTGGCCCGCGAAGGCCAGTAGCCTCGGGGCACTCCCGGGGCTAGAGTCCTCGCAGCCCGTGGAATCCGGGCCCGCGCTCCATGACCTCCAAGCTCTTCCGACTCGTTCTCGCGCTGCCCCTCCTTGTCGCCTGTGTTCAGGAGGACGAGCCGACCTTCCAGTTCAACCCGCGTTCGGCGGTGCACTCGACGCCCTCGGCGAGCAAGTTCGTCGTGCGCGAGCGCAAGCTGGCGTACCTCGCGGACGAGCTGACAACCGGCGCGGGCGGCACGGACCTGAACGGCGACACCGACAAGACCGACCGCGTCGCGGTGATCGTCGACATGGTCTCCAACTCGTTCGTCGTGCTCGCCGTGCAGGCCGAGGAGCTCGCCTTCGTCGGCGGCAACCTGTACCTCGTGTGCGACGAGGTGCAGGACGATCAGGACTGGAACTCCGACACCGACAAGCTCGACCTCGTGCTGCTGCGCGTGGGCACGAGCGCGCCCTCGGCGGTCGGCGTGACCTACGTCGACACGCTGCGCCGGACCGCGAGCGGCCCGCGCATGCTCGCGACCGACAACGACAAGCTGTTCTACTGCCAGGATCCGGCCGCGGCTCCGCTGGCGGGCTCGGAGACGGCGATCGCGATGATCCGCATCGTCAGTGGCGCGCCGACAGCCCCCGTGCGGCTGGTGAACGAGGACGGCGCGAACACGCTCTCCCCGAGCCTGATGGGCGAGGACGGAGGGCTCGTGTTCGTGACGCTCGACGAGTCGGACGAGGGGCGCATCCTCAACGCCGACGGCGACCAGACCGACGACTTCGTGCTGGCCTTGTTCGATTCCGGCGCGACCTCGCCCGAGATCAAGGTGACGGGTTACGCCGTCGCCGACGCGTCGACGCCGTTCCGTGTGGTGGGCATCAACGGCGGCGAGCGTGTCGCGGCGTTCCTCGTCGACGAGGCCGCGCAGGGTGCGGGTTCGCTCAACGGCTACACCGGCGCGTTCGCGAGCTGGGCGCCGACCTATTGCACGAACGTCGACAACGACTCGACGGACGAGGTGCTCCACTTCCTGTGGTTCAACACCTGGTTCGGAGGCACGAGCACGATCCGCAACACGGCGCTCGCCGGCGACGAACGCGTGCTGCTCGCGGTCAACGGCACGTCGACCTACGTGGCGTCGCTCGTGCCGGAGGCGGACGACGGCAACTGCACCACGCGCGGGCTCAACGACGACGGGGACACGCTCGACCACGTGCTGCGCTGGATCAAGGTCGAGACGCTGCTCGGCTCGTCGGGGGTCTACACGGCCAAGGTGGGGCTCGTCGCCGTCGCGGACCTGCCCGGGGGCGTCCACGGCGTCGCGGATCTCGCCGGGCGCTGGATCGTCGCGATCGACGAGGCCGCCGACTCGCGCACGTGGGACGGCAACGCGACGCAGTCGAAGCTGATCGGCTGGCTCGACCCGACCGACGGCAACGCCGCGCTGTGGACCACCGACCACAACCAAGGTTCATCCGGCGGCTTCGTCGGCGCGACGTGGATGGCGGAGCTCGAGGACCGCTCGCGCCTGCCGATCGCCTTCACCGAGTCGGACTTCGGCGGCCCGATCAACGGGCGCGACACGGACACGACCGACAGCGTGCCGGTCTTCGCGCGCTTCGACCCGACCAACGCCGACGACCTCGACTTCCCCGGCCCCGCGATCGCGACGGACCTCGACAACGCGGGCGTCGTGCTCGCCAACAACGTCGCCTACTACCGCGTCGACGAGTCGGCGGACAACTTCGACTGGAACCGGGACGGCGACAAGCTCGACCGCGTGCTGTACAGGACGACCGTGTCGACGCTGGGCGACTCGTTCTTCATCTCGACCGTCGCCGACCTCAATGGCCCCGTGGTCGTGACGGACTCGTTCAATGTCGGTGCGGCGTTCCTCGCCGACGAGGCGGCCGCGCGGCGCGACTTCAACGGCGACGGCGACCAGAACGACTTCGTCGTGCAGTGGATGCGCGTCGGCCCGTAGCCGGGCCAGGTTCAGGGCGGCGGGGACTGCATCCCGACGAGGAACGGCGCCGCGAGGGCGGTCGACAGGTCCTCGCTCATGCTGCGCGGCAGGATGCGGTGCAGGAGCGCCTTGCGGGCGACGACGGCGGCTTTCTGGGCGGCCTTGCCGTTGGCGTCGACGTGCGCGATGCGCTCGACGCCATGGCGCGAGAGCGCGAGGAAGATGCGCTCGACGGCCGCGTCGCGGAAGCGGTCGAGGAAGCCGCGCTTGAGCTCGAGGTTGCCACGCGGGTGCAGGCGCTCGACGCCGGCGCGCCAGGTGCCGCGCTCGCTCACGAGCAGCACGTGGTTGAAGATCAGCTTGTTGGTGCCCATCGAGAGCGCCTTCTTCGGCACCGTGCGGTTGACGAGCTGGTCGAGCGGCACGAGCGCGGGGTTGGACTTGAGGCGCGTGACGACGTTCCAGCGCTCGTCCGGCACGAAACGGTCGGCGTTCATCTCCCAGTACAGGTGCCCCAGTCCCTGCGTGCGCGCGAAGCGTGCGAGGTGGTAGGGGACGAAGTGGTTGTGCGCGATCGTGTCGGCGGCGAGGTGGGCGAGGTAGCCGAGCGTGAAGGCGCGCTCGAAGTCGCTCGTGCACAGCTCCTGCATCTCGCCGACGATGCCCCAGCGGTGGCAGTGGCTGTAGGGACCGCCGGCGCCCTTGAGGTTGATGATGTCGGCCGCGATGTGCCCGTACTGCCAGGCCTCGCGGTGCTCCTCCAGCAGGCGGGCGGTCGCCGCCGGGAGGCGCTCGTGCCGGCGGCGGAAGACGCGGTGCTCGAACTCGAGGTGGTTGCCGGGGCCCCAGGTCGCGAGGGCGGCGGCGACGAGCGCCGCGGCGAGCAGGACCACGAGCAGCGGAGTCATGGCTGGAAACATAGTACGCACCTCGGCGGCTTTCCCTGATCGGTCGGCGGGCGCACGGGCGTGGAGAACGGCGGCGCAGTTCGTAGATTGAGGCCGTGCAGGAGCGCACCACGATCGCCCACGTCGACGCCGAGCGCGGCTTTTCCGGCGGCGAGGTGCAGGTCTTCCTCCTGATGGACGGGCTGCGCCGCGCGGGCTGGCGCAACGTGCTGTTCGCGCCCCCGGGCTCGGCGGCGCTGGCGAAGGCGC
>JABWBL010000056.1 GCA_013360535.1 Planctomycetaceae bacterium | reverse complement strand
CGAGGAGCTCGAGCAGCCGGCGCTCCGGATCGGTCGAGACGCGCATCGAGGCGCGCTTGCGCCGCTCCCAGTCGACCAAGGCCTCCAGCCGCGCCGCCACCGCCGCCGGATCCGGCCGGCGCTCACCCGACGTCGTTTGCCCCGCCACGTCCACGCACTCCTTTCCAGCCCGCGTTCAGTCCCCTCGCGGCACCGGCCGATCTCCACCTCGGTGAACGCCGGGCCCCTGCCCCGCCGGAGTTCGCTCTCCGACAAGGTTCGGCTCCACGGCCGTAGCCCCCGACCATGACCGACCTCGTGCATCGCATCAAGGTGTTCGTGTTCCGCTACCGCGGGTCGCAGCCGGACTACCTGCTCCTGCGCGCCGCGCACGCGGAGAGCTTCTGGGGGCCGCTGCAAGGGCCGATCGGCTTCGGCGAGAAGCTCGACACCGCCATCCGCCGCGAGGTGCTCGACGACATCGGCATCTCGCGCCCGATGGGCGTCGTCGACCTGCAGATGCCCGGTCGCTGGGTGCTCGGCGACGAGGAGGTGATCGAGTGGACCTACGGCTTCCGCACGCCGCCCGAGTCCCTCGACGTGATGCAGCTCTCGCCGCGTTTCTCGGCCCACCGCTGGGCTTCGTTCACCGACGCCTACCCGTCGCTCGAGCTCGAGCCCGACCGCGCGGCCCTGCTGCGCCTGCACGCGCTGCTCAAGGCCGCCTGACGCTCAAGCACCCGACTGGTACAGGCCACAAACGGCCCCGGCCGGATCCTTGACGACGCAGAAGCGTCCGCCGCCCGCGCCCTTCGGCTCGCGCACGACCTCTCCGCCGAGCTCGCGCACGCGCTGCAGCGCGACCTCGAGGTCCGCCACCACGATGTAGAGCAGCCACTGGCTCGGAATGTCCGCATTTCCGCCGCGCTTGTGGCAGATGCCACCCACCGGCTCACCGCCGCCGGGAGGCATCATCACGTAGTCGTCGTAGCCGCCCATGTCGAGCGGCTGCGCCGTCCAGCCCGCCACGCCCATGTAGAAGTCGCGCACGCTCTCGGCGTTCGCGACCGTCAGGTCCTTCCAGCCGATCGTGCCGACCGCGGGCTTGGGTGCATCGCTCATGGTCCGTTCGCTCCTTCGAGTCCGAACATAACGAGCGCCCGCCCTCCGCACGACGATCCGGCGTCCGCCAGGGCGCCGGATCGTCCCCGCGGTGCGCTCACTTGCGGTACGTCGCGACGATCTCGTTCAGCTGCTGGGCGAGCTGCCCGAGGTCGGCCGTCATGCTCTCGGTGTGCTGGGCGCCCTCCGCCGTGCTGCGGGCCGCGCTCGCGACGCCCTCGACGTTCGAAGCGATCGCACCGACTCCGACGGAGGCCTCCGACACGTTGCGGTTGATCTCGGCGGTCGTGGCGGCCTGCTCCTCCACGGCGGCCGCGATCGTCGACTGGAACTCGTTGACCTGCTGCACGATCACGTCGATCGAGCCGATGGCCTTGACCGTGCCGTCGGCATCCGCGCGCACGCTCTCGATCTGCTTCTCGACCTGCTGCGTCGCCGCCGCGGTCTGCTTGGCGAGCTCCTTGACCTCGTTCGCGACCACCGCGAACCCGCGCCCCGCGTCTCCCGCGCGCGCGGCCTCGATCGTCGCGTTGAGCGCGAGCAGGTTGGTCTGCTGCGCGATGCCGGTGATCAGCTTGAGCACCTCACCGATCGCCGCGCTGCTCGACTGCAGCTTGCTGACCATCTCGCTCGCCGAGCGGGAGTGCCCGGCGGCCTGCTTGGCGATGTCGGAGGCCTTCGCGACGTTGCCGGCGATCTCCTGGATGCAAGCGGTCATCTCCTCGGACGCCGACGCGACCGACTGCACGTTCGCGGACACCTGTCGCGCCGCGACGCTCGCGGTGGAAGCCTGGCTCGAGGTTTCCTGCGCCGCCGACGCGAGCGACTGGCTCGTCTGGGCCATCTGCGTGCAGGACCCGCTCATCGCGCCGCTGCATTCGACGACGCGCTCGAGCACGCGCTTCATCGCCTCGGCGGCGGCTTTCTCGCGTCGCTCGAGCTCGATCTGCTGCGTGATCACCGACCAGGTCGCCATGATCCCGAGCAGGTTGCCCTGCGTGTCGTGGATCGGGCTCGCGAGCAGGTCGAGCGTCTCGGGGCCGAGCTGGATCTGCGCGCGATAGGGCAGGCGCTTGGGGTCCGACAGGATCCGCCGCTGGTGCGCGGGGTCCTTGTGGAACGCGTCGATCGAGGTGCCGAGGATGCGTTCGGGCGGGATCGGCAGGTGCGCGGCAAGGCTCTTGAGCGTCCGCAGCGAGGCGGCGTTCATGTAGCGGATCTTGAACTCGTCCTTGTCCGCGAACATCACGTTGATCGGCGCGTTCTCCATCATCGAGAGCACCCGATCGCGCTCGAGCTCCGCCCGCGCCTGCTGCGTGACGACGTCCCACGTCACGAGGAATCCCAGCGGCTTGCCGTCGGCGCCGTCGAGCGCGTCCACGCGCAGGTCGAGCAGTTCGTCACCGAGCTGGATGCGCGCCTGGTGCGGCAGGTTCGAACGTTCCGCGAGCAGGCGGCGCTGGCGGCGCGGATCCTTGTGGAAGATGTCGATCGACTGGCCGAGCACTTCCTCCGGCGACACGGGCAGCAGGCGGCGCAGCTCCTCCAGCCGCTTCATCGAGGCCGGATTGACGTAACGGATCACGAGGTCGTTGTCGGCGAAGATCACGTTGAGGCCGACCCGCTCGAGCATGCGCTGCGCGAGCTGCGCGGCGGCACCGGCGAGCTCGAGCCCCGCGACGCTCGCGAGCGTGTCGAGGCCCGCGAGGTCGATCGCGTCCGGAGCTCCGGGGAAGCTGGCGAGCACGACGAATCCGGGGCCGTCCGGAGCGCCGACAGGAACCGCGCACAGCGCCGTCGTGCCTGCGCTCAGGCACTCGACACACGCGGCGCCATCACGCCACGCCTTCTGCGCGAGCCGCAGGGCATGCGCGCCGGGCTCGTTGCCGCGCGAGCGCTCCTTGGGCGACTCGAGCCGAGCCTGCTCCGAGTTCCAGACGAGGCACCACATCGAAGTGGCGCCGAAGTGCTTCTCCATCAGACCGGCGAACGCGCCGGCGCGAGCGAGCGGATCCGCACCCGGGCTCTGCGCAAGCCAATGCTGGACAGCGGCGGAGGTTTCGCCGGGGTGAGCGGGAGCGATCTGCGGTTGCGCGGAATCGAGCGGGGTAGTGTTCATGGGGAATCCTGGGCAGGAGCGAGGAGCGAGGCACGTTCGACGCGAGAGTGCGCGAGCGCTGCGGTCCTCTTCCATCGAGTGCGCGTCAGGCAGCCCGCACGCGAAGATCCCCCAATCGCCACGTAGTGGAGACTCGTGTGCGGGTCGCGGTTCGTGCAGTCGAAGGAACTCTCGCCCGCTGCATGCGCCTCGGCGGGTCGAATCAGATCGCGGGCCAGTCGTCCATCCGTAGTTCCACGTAAGCACCATGCAGGTAAGAACGCACTCGAACAGGTTCACCTCCGTCTGCGGCGACACCGTGCGCATCGGTTATGTTGATCAGCGCTCGCTCGCGGACGGGGCTGAGCCGTCAGGAAGGGCGGTACCGCGAGCGGACGTGTCAGATCTGCAACTCTCGGGGGGTCGCCTTTCAGTGATGTTCCGCCGCGCCGACGCGCCTTCCCGGCGCGTCACGATCCGCTCTTCAAGGCTCGAATCGTCCGTTTCGTTCCAACCTGCGCTCGACCGTGGCTTGTCGGGAGATCGAGTTCGATGAGTTCGCCGGAGCTTGAGTGCAAGGAAGTCCACGCCTGCCGACTGGCGGAGTCGCTGTGCTGCGGCGGCGTCAGCGACAGGACGATCCTCGCGGTGTTCTCCGATCCGAAGCTCCGGGATCGCAGGAGCTTCGTGGGCCTGTTGCTCGCTCAGGACGCGCGCGCGTGCGGAGGCTGCAGCGCCAGTTCCGAGCCGCACGCGGCGCATTGTCAGGGCACGGGCTACTTGCTGCGCCAGCCCGATGGCTCGGTGATCGAGCCCTGCTTCGATGAGAGCGGTCTGTTCTGCGGGGTTCGCCGTGCGCCGCGCGAGCGCCAGCACGACTGGGCCGGGCAGCTGCTCGACCTGTTCCGAAGCGAGCCGCGCGAGGCGGCTTTCCTGCAGGCTGCGGTGCACCTGATGCGGGACCTGCTGCGGTGTCGTTACGGCGCCGTCGGCATCGTCGAGGACCAGAAGCTCGTGCAGTTCCTCGTGTCGGGGCTCGGCGCGGACGAGATCGCGGCGATCGGCTCCGCGCCGCAGGGACGCGGGCTGCTCGGGATCGTGTTGCGGACTGGCGAGGCGCTGCGGACCGGCGACATCGCGCGCCACCCGTTCGCCGAGGGTTTCCCGGCAGCGCACCCGGCGATGCGCACGCTCATGATCGTGCCCATCAGCAGCGGCACCGAGGTGTATGGGCGCCTGTACTTCTGCGACCGGATCGACCGCGAGCCCTTCGACGAGCAGGACGAGCGCCGGGCCGCGGCGCTCGCGGCGTTGATGGCGCGGCTCGTCGGCCTGCAGCGGCACGTGCGCACGATCGAGGAGCTCGGCGAGCGCCTGCGCGAGCTCGAACGCGTGGAACTCTCCGCGCGCATCGCCGCCGAGGCCGTCCACGATCTCGCCAACGTGCTCAGCGCCGTCTCCGGATACTGCGAGCTCCTGCGTGTCGAGCCCTCGAGCACGTTGCGCGATTCCTACGTCACCGGGATCGAGCTCGCCATCAGCCGCGCGATCGACCTCGTTCGCAACGTGCTGCGGGTCTCGCGTGGGGGACGCAACGCAGGATCCGCCGTCACGTTCGACTGCGCCGCCCAGACGCTCGTTCCGCTGCTGCGCGCCGTGCTCGGAAAGACCGTGGAGCTCGCGATCGAGCCGGCCCCCCACTTGCCGCCGCTCGCCGTGGAGGCTTCCGAGCTCGAGATGGCGCTGCTCAACCTCGCGCTCAACAGCAAGACGGCGATGCCTGGGGGCGGAAAGCTCACGATCCGCGCTCGGCTCGAACGCAGCAAGGATCCGGCGGAAACGGCGCTGCTCGAGGTCGAGGACACGGGACCGGGCTTCGACGACGATGCGCTCGAACAAGCCCTGGCGGCACAGGGCCCGCTCCGTCCGGGGAGAAACGGGCTCGGGTTGCGCAGCGTTCGTCGGTTCGTCGAGCAGGCCGGGGGCATGATCGAGATCGCGTCGAACGCGGGCCGTGGCGCGCTCGTGCGCCTGCGAATCCCGCTGCGCACGCTCGAGCCGCTTCCCGCGCAATGACCTGCGGTTCCCACCCGGACTCCGATGGCGACGGGTTCGACCGGGAGTGGCGGGCAGTCTGCCGTGCTGCTGTGCACCAGTGCGGGAGAAGACGAAGGGCATTGCAACCACCTCGCCAACTATGGGCTCGGCAGCGAGTGCGTCGAGTCCATCGATCTTGCGCTCGAGCGCTTGGGTCGCGCCCACTCGAAGTTGCTCGTCGTGCTCGCCGACGGGAATTCTCCGGCGCGCGAGCATGTGAAGGAGCTGGCTTCGCTGCCCTCGGACATCGCGCTCGCCATCCTGTCGGACAGTCCCGCACGGAACGGCCAGTTCGCTCCGCTGGCTGGAAGGGCGACGTTCCTCGATCGCACCATGTCGGCCGGGGCCATTGCGGCGGAGCTCCGCCGCCTGCTCTCGCCCCGGCCGTCTCGGGATTCCTCAGCGCCCTGCACGCCACGATGAACTCCGTCGCCGACAGCATCACCAGCAGCCACGCAGCGGCTCCCCGCGAGGCGCCGCGCACCCCGACGGTCGCCCTCGTCGAGGACGACCTCTCGGTGCAGGACTGTCTGGGGGCTGCGCTCGGCGCCCGCGGCTATGTCGTGCGGCCCTTCGACAGCGCGGAGGCGTTCCTGCGCAGCGCGCCGGGGTTCGACACGCTGTGTTGCGTCGTCGTCGACCTGCACTTGCGAGGTTCGAGCGGGTGGGAAGTGATCGGGGGCCTGCGCGACGTCGCGCCACACTCGGGACTGGTCGTGGTCTCGGCCCATCTCGACGTCCGCAGCGTCGTGCGAGCGATGCTCGCCGGCGCGAGTGCGGTGCTCGAGAAGCCCGTTTGCCTCGACGAATTCCTCGACGCCGTGCGCCGCGGCTGCGAGAACGCGGAACACTCCCGACGCCAGGAGCGCCTGCGCATCGACGCCGGCGAGCGTCTGGCACGCCTCTCCGCCCGCGAACGCGAAGTCTTCGATCGGGTGGTCGCGGGCCTCGCGAGCAAGAACATCGCCTTCGAGCTGGGCATCAGCATCCGCACCGTCGAGGCCTTCCGCTCGCGCATCCTCTCCAAGACCGGCGCGCGCTCCACCGCCGAGCTCGTTCGGCTCGACTTGCTCGCCCGCGGCAAGGATGAGGGAGCGCTTCCGCCGCCGCCGACACTCGACTAGTGACGCGGCAGCGTGCGCACGCCGGCGCGCTCCTCGAGCAGGCACGCGAGGTACTCGAGCGACGCATGGATGCGCGCGGGGCTCTCGTCGCAGCGCACGGGCGCGACCTCATCCCGCCAGACGATGCCGGCCTCGACGAGCGAATCGAGGATCTCGTTGTGCTTGGTCGCGACTTCGAGCGGTGTGCTCTCGACTCCCAAGGGTGCCACGCGGCGCGGCGCCTTGAAGAAGAAGCCGGATTCGGTGATCAGCCAGGGCCTGTCGGATGCGGGGTGCTGCATGGCGGCGAGGAGCGCGCTCCGGGCCGAAGCGAGTCGACGGCCCCGTGGCGCGAGTCCCCGTCAGTTCGACCGCGTGCGGCCGCTTCCACATGCGGGCTTGCCCGACACGCGATGCGTGGAACTACGACGCCGCCTGCGTTTTCGGCGGCGGGCCGGCGATGCAGACGAGGTGGCTGAAGATCAGCACGATGATCGTGAGCGCGTAGGCGGCCAGAGGGTCGACGAATGCCGCGCTTCCCATCGCGACGCAAGCGATGAGGGTCATGCCGGCCTGGGCCCGGACGATCCGGACGGCGGGCGTCCACAGCAGCGAGAGGGCCGAGTGCAAGAGCGCAACGGGGAGTCCGAACAGCGCGTAGAGGAGCCAGAAGATCGGATCGAGCTGGAGCCCGGCGAGCTCGGCCACGCTGTTCTCGACGTGCGCGTCGCTGCTCAGCAGGTCGGCATGCAAGAAACTGAAGACAACGCACTCCGTCTGCAGCAGCCAGACCGACACCAGCCCGAGAAGGAACACGCGACCCGCGCGCTTCCAGCGCTCGCGCCAGCCGAGTTTCGCGGGAGACGCGGCGTCGCTCATGCAAATTGAAGCAGCGGGTACTTCGCGCCGAGCACCTTGTCGTGCTTCACGCCGAAGCAGCGCTCGATCGCGGTCGCGTACACGGAGCGGAAGTCGGTCGTGTGCACGAGGTCACCGTCGTCGAGCTTGTCGAGCGACGGGTGCTTGCCGTACAGGCCGCCCTTGAGGTCGTGGCCGAGCACGAACATCGGGCCCGCGACGCCGTGGTCGGTGCCGCGCGCCCCGTTTTCCGCGACGCGCCGGCCGAATTCGCTGAACAGGACGACCATGGCCTTGCGACCGGCCTCGCTGCGCGCGAGGTCGTCGAGGAACGGCCCGAGCGCGGCGTCGAGCGTCCGCATCAGCTGGTCGTGGCGGTTGCGCTCGTCGGTGTGCGTGTCGAAGCCGCCCAGCTCTACGGAGATCACGCGCGTGCCGATGCCGCCGCTGACGAGCGCAGCGACGTCGGCGAGCGACTGCGCGAGCGCGTCGTTCGCGGGATAGTCGACGGGCGTGCGGTAGTTGGCGACCGCGCGCCGCACCTGCTCCGACGACTGCTGGCCATCGGCGAGCACACGCCGCAGGAAGTCGAGGCTCGACTCGCCCTCGCGCTTCTTGGGCTTTTTCTCGCGCTCTTCCGGCTCCATGCCACCGGCCTTCTCGTAGGCATCGGTCTCGGCCTCGCCGCCGGCCCAGCGGTAGGCGCGCGGATTGACGAAGCTCGCGGGCGGGTGCGACGCGGAGTGCAACGAGTACGGCACGCTGCCGCCGACGTGCACGACGAGGTTGGGATTCTGCGTGTCCTTGAACGCGACGTCGCACAGGCGCCCGACCCAGCCGTCGCCCGCGCTGCGGCCACGATGGTCGGCGGTGTGCCAGACATCGAAGGAGCGGAAGTGCGAGCGGATCGGCTCGGGATACCCCGCGCCTTCGATCACGGCGACGCGCCCGGCGTCGAAGTGGCGGCGCAGCTGCTTCAGGCTGCCGTGGAAGCCGCGATAGTCGTCGAGCGCGAGCACTTCGCTCTTCTTCAAGCCCAGCGAAGGCCGCGCGCGACGGTAGGCGTCGTCGCCGTAAGGCACGACCGTGTCGAGCCCGTCGTTGCCGCCTGCGAGCTGCAGCAGGATCAGCGTCCGGCCGGAATCCTGCGAAAAGAGCGCGGGTGTCGTCCAGGCGCTCGCGCGCGCCGTGAGCCAGCCCGCTGAGAGCACGCTCGCGCCGGCGAGCAGGGCACGTCGATCGATGGAGAGGTTGGTCATGGACGTGCTCCTAGCCAAGCTGCGCCTCGGGCAGCGACAGGATCAGGTGCGCGAGCCGCCGCAGCGTGTCCTCGGCCTTCACTCCGGCCGTGTGCAGCTTGCCGTCCTCGAGCGCAAGCCCGCTGCGTTCGATGCGCAGGAACTCGAGCAGCGCCGCGCGGCTCGCCTCCGAGAGCGGCACCGGCAGCAGCTCGCTCCCGAGCTGGTCGACGATCTGCGTGTCGCGGGTCGCACCCGCACGCTGCATGCGCGCCGTCAGGTTGATGCGCGGGAAGTAGAACTCGTTGGTGAAGCGCTGCAGGCCGCCCATCTCGGGCCCGAGGTCGACCTTGCGTTTCGCCGCCCGTTTTCCGCCCTTTTCCTTGTCGTCCGGCTTGGCGCCGCCACCGCTCATGACGTCGCCGCCCATGACGTCGCCGCCCATCGTGTCGCCATCCATCATGGCGCCTTCGTCGGGCTCGATCTCGAGCGGGTCCTCGCGCAGGACGTCCTCGATCTTCACCACGCCGATCAGCATGCCGGCCATGTTGCCGCGGCCGAGCAACGTCGACGTCGTGATCCACGCCTCGCCGCCGTCCCAGCCCTTCACCGACGGCGGGTCGAACAGGCGCTGGCCGAGCTGGCCCGCGCCGAGCCAGATCACCTGCGGCGGAACGGTGAGCCCCAGCCGTCGCGTGCATCCGACGAGGTACTCGACCGGCGAGCTGATGCGCTCGGCGAGCACGTCCTTGGCGTAGAAGCGCGGGTCGAGGAAGAGCTTGCGGAAGAAGGGCTTGAGCTCCCAGTTCGAGGCCCGCAGGAACTTCGCGTACTCCTCGAGTCGCTTGGGTTCGGGCTCGACGCCTTCGAAGTGCACGAGCAGCTTGCGCGCCACCCAGCGCGGGCACTCTGGTTGCTCGAGCAGCAGGTCGACGAAACTGTCGGCGTCGAAACGCGCCGTTTTCCCGAGGATCGTCTTCTCGCCGGCGTCGTGCTGGCGTGCCTGGAAGTAACTCCCGGCCTTGTCGTCGGTCGTGCGCCAGCCCGTCAGCGCGCGCGCGCCTTCCTTGATGTCCTGCTCGGTGTAATGGCCTTCGCCGAGCGTGAACAGTTCCATCAGCTCGCGCGCGAGGTTCTCGTTCGGGCTGTCCTTGCGGTTCTGGTTGTTGTCGAGGTACTCGAGCATCGCCGGGTCGCGCACGATCGCGTGCACGAGCTCCGCGAAGTTGCCGAGCGCGTGGCGCCGGAAGAGCTCGTTCTGCGCGACCATCGCGCCCGTGCGCTTCACGTCGCGCGTCGAGCTCGTGAAGTAGCCATGCCAGAACAGCACCAAACGCTCCTGCAGCGGATGCTTGCCCTCGATCATCTGGTCGATCCACCAGCCGGCGAAGCTCGTCAGCACGCGCCGTTCCTCGCGCCGGAAGCGGTCGTTCGCGCGGTCGAACTCGTCGCGCGACTCGAAGTCGCGGCGCTGCGGCATCTCCGGCAGGTCGATGAAGAGCGGATCCGCGGGCGCGGTGAAGCCCACCAGCAGCTGCTCGACGAAGTGCTCGTGCGAGCCGCGCAACGCGAACTCGATCTCGTTGGGTCGCGCGCCGAAGCCTGCGCGGTTGAAGAGGTGCTCGGCGTGGAGCGCGTTCCACTCCAGTCCCGACGCGGCGCGCGGCGCAGGTTCTTGCGCGCGAGCCCGGGACAGTCCGAACGATCCGGCGAGGACGACGAGGAGCAGCGTGCGGTGCAGCATGGCGCGATCTGGAACCCGCGGGGCGCCGAGGGGTTTCGGCGCCTGTGGCGGGGCGTCCATCTTGGCCCGGCAACCGCGAAAAGTCAGCGGGAGCCGCCCGGACGCCCCGCGGGGCGGTTGCGGCTCCAAGAATCGACCGGGGCTACACTCGCCGCATGTCCCGCGCCGCCATCCGCGTCGTGTTGCTCGCCACCTTGGCGACTGCCTGCGCGAGCCCGGCCCCGCGCCCGCCCCGCGCGTCCCCCAACGTCGTGCTGATCTTCACCGACGACCAAGGCTGGGCCGACGTCGGTTGTCAGGGTGCACGGGGCTTCTCGACGCCGAACCTCGACCGCCTCGCGAGCGAAGGGGCCCGCCTCACGAACTTCTACGCCGCGCAACCCGTCTGCTCCGCCTCGCGCGCGGCGATCCTCACCGGCTGCTATCCCAATCGCATCGGCATCGCCGGCGCACTCGCGCCTTCCTCCACGCACGGCCTCGCGCAGAGCGAGACGACGCTCGCGGAGCTCCTGAAGGAGCGCGGTTATGCGACGGCGCTGTTCGGCAAATGGCATCTCGGCCACCTGCCGCAGTTCCTGCCGACGCGCCACGGTTTCGACGAGTGGTTCGGTGTGCCGTATTCGCACGACATGTGGCCGTTCCATCCCGACGGGCCGAAGCCGTGGACCGACCTGCCGCGCATGCGCGGCGACACGGTGCTCGAACTCAACCCGGATCCCGGCACGTGGACGCGCGCGGTGAGCGAGGAGGCGCTGCGTTTCGTGCGCGAGCATGCGGACGAGCCGTTTTTCCTCTATTTGCCGCATCCGCTGCCGCACGTGCCGCTCGGAACGAGCCCGGAATTCCGCGGCCGGACCGCGACGGCCTACGGCGACGTGATCGAAGAGCTCGACCACGAGACGGGCCGCCTGCTCGCGCTGCTCGACGAGCTCGACCTCGCGCGCGACACGATCGTGATCTTCGCGAGCGACAACGGGCCCTGGACGCCCTACGGCGAACACGCGGGCAACGTCGGGCCGCTGCGCGAGAGCAAGGGCACCGTGTTCGAAGGCGGCGTGCGCGTGCCGTGCATCGTGCGCTGGCCCGGCCACGTTCCCGCTGGCCGGGTCATCGACGAACCCGCGATGACGATCGACGTGCTGCCGACCGTCGCCGCCTGGACCGGCGCCCGCGCGCCCGAACTCCCCATCGACGGCTGCGACATCTCCGCCACTCTCGAAGCTCGTCCGCACGACACCTCGCCGCGCCCGTTCTTCTTCTGGTACGAGTCCAACGAGCTGCAGGCCGTGCGCTACGGCCGTTGGAAGCTGCATTTCCCGCACTCCTACCGCTTCACGGACGAGATGGAGCGCGCGACCGGCGGCCGGCCCGCGAAATACCCCGTGCGTCAACTCGAGCTCTCGCTCTTCGACCTCGAGACCGACCTCGGCGAGCGCCACGACGTCTCTGCGGAGCACCCGACGGTCGTCGCGCAATTGAGCGGCCTCGCGCAGGCGATGCGCGTGCGCCTCGGCGACTCGCTGCGCGGCGTGCGGGGCACGGAGAACCGCCCCGCGGGTCGCGCATCGGATTGAACTCCCCGGGCCCCCTCACCGGGGATGACGTTCCGAGGCCCAGCCTGTTCCCGGAGTTTTCCGGAAGATCGAGCTGCGGCCGTCGTCGGCCGTCGCACCCCCGGGCTCGGTTCCCATGGAACGACGCCTCCCCCGCCTGTTTCCGCCGTTCAAGTTCCACGCCACCCTCCTCGCGCTGCTCGCGCTCGCCCTCGCGATCGCCGCCGTCGCCCCGCGCGCGCGAGCCCAGGAGCG
>JABWBL010000634.1 GCA_013360535.1 Planctomycetaceae bacterium | reverse complement strand
CGCGGCGCTCGCGTTCGGAATCGCGCTCGCCGTCGGCCTGCGTGCAGTGGTTCCGCCGTCGCTCGCGCCGCTGATGGCGTGGCTGGCGCTGGTGTGCGTGGCGTTCCCGTCGGGGATGCTGCTTCCGGTGGCCGTGCGTTCGCACGCGGCGCAACGCGAGAACACGCGGCTGGGCTCGATCTACGCGGCCAACTTGCTCGGAGCGCTGCTCGGGGCGTGGGGCATCGGGTTCGAGTGCGTCGCCACCGGCGGGAGGCCGCTCGCGCTCGGCGTCGCGAGCGTGGCGTCGATCCTCGCCTTCGTGGGAGCGAGCCTCGCGTCGCGCGGCGTCACGTTGCGGGCGCAGGCGAAGGAGACCGGCTCGCGGAAGGTGAGTGCGGTCGCGGTCGTGGTCGCGGCGACGACGCTGTGGATGCTCGGGCTCGAGTGGATCTGCGCGCGCGTCGCGGTGATGTGGATCGGGTCCGAGTCGACCCACCTGACGCTCGTGGTGGCGCTCTCGCTGCTCGCGCTCGCGCTCGGCGCCGTGGTGTCGCGCTTCGTGCCGAAGGGAAACGGAGTGCTCGCGGGCTGGCTCGTGCTGTGCGCGGCGGCATCGTTGTGGCCGCTTTTTGCGGCGAAAACGCTCGCTTGGGCGCTGGCGAGCGGCGATGTCGCCACCACGGCGGTGCTCGTCGTGCCGACCCTCGCGCCGTTTGGCGCCGTGCTGCCGTTGCTGCACGCGAACGCGCCGGGTGAGGCAGGGGCAAGGCTCGGGAACCTGCTCGGCTACGAGGTGGGCGGAGCGCTGCTCGCGGGACCGCTGCTGCATGCGTGGTTCGTCCCGCAGTGGGGCATCGCCGGGACGCTCGGCCTCCTGTGTGGCTGCGCGGCGCTTTCGGCGATCGTGCTGCTCGTGCCGCGGCGCGAATGGAAGAGCGTGCTCGCGAGCGTGGTGGCTTGCAGCGTGCTCGGCGTCGTCGCGTTCCGTTCGCCCGCGCCGGCGCTCGCCAGTCCCAAGCTCGTCGATCCGGCCTTGCAGCTGCTCTCCTTCCGCGAGGACGAGCATTTTTCCGTCGCGGTCGTCGACGACGGCGTGCTCGGCGAGCGCACGCTGCTCACCGACCAGTTCCGCGCTGCGGGAACGGGCCCGGACTACCGCTACATGCGCGCGCTTGGGGCGCTGCCCGTGTTGCTGCATCCCGAGCCCCGCCGCGTCGCGGTGCTCGCGCTCGGCACGGGCACCACGTTGGGCGCCGTGTCGCTGCACGACGGGATCGATGCGATCCACGTGCTCGAGATTTCCAAGGCCGTGGTCGACGCGAGTGAGTGGTTCCGCGACGTGAACCGCGGCGCTTTCGATTCGGATTCCCTCGTGTCCGTTCGGCTCGACGACGGCCGGCGCACGCTCGCACGCTCGGAAGGGCAGTACGACGTCGTCACGATGGAGCCGCTGCTCCCCGACTCGCCGTTTGGCGTCTACCTCTACACGCCGGAGTTCTACGCCACCGCGAAACGCGCGCTCCAACCCGGTGGAATCCTGTGCCAGTGGATTCCGCCACACGCGCTCGCGCCCGAGACCTTCGATGCGCTGCTGTACGCGTTCGCGTCGTCGTTCGAGCACGCCGACGCGTGGCTGTTCGGCACGCAGGTCGTGCTGATCGGGTCGGAGCGGGAGCTCTCCGTCGATGCAGCGCGTCTGGAGGGGCTGAACCCGGAATGCCGCGCTGCGCTGGCCGAGCTCGGCCTCGCCGACGTCGATGGGCTCGCCTCGCGGCACGTCGGCTCGCTCGCGGGCTTCCCGGCGCCGACCCGCACGCTCTCGGACGAGGACCCTTGGATCGCGTGGCGCCGCAAGCCACGGGGACTCGCCGTGCTGGAATGGCTGCCGCAGAACCTCGAGAAGCTCGAGCAACTCCGCTCGCCGCTCCCCTGGGGCGGAGCGAAGGACGCGGCGCTCGCGAGCCTGCGTGAGGCACGCATCGCGCAAGCGTGGGCCGAGGTCGAGCTGCGCCGGCGCACGATGACCCCGGAAGCCGCACGCGAGCGCGCCCTGCTCAACCTCGAGACGATTCCCGCGGCCCAACGCAGCGATGCGGAGGTGCGCGCCTTCGTCGACGAGGTCGAGTTCCTGTTCGGGTTGCGCAGCGGCATCGCGGCGCTCACGGGCGGCGAC
>JABWBL010000633.1 GCA_013360535.1 Planctomycetaceae bacterium | reverse complement strand
CGAGGAAGTCGGCGCCACGCTGCAGCGCCGCGAGCGTCGCGGTGCGATCGGCGGGCGTGAACAGCGGCAGTGGAGTGAGCGTCGCACCGGGCGCGGCGGCGCTCGGCGCGCTCTTCTTGAGCAGGCGCTCGAGCTCCGAGAGCGTGACGACGTTGCTCGCGGTCATCACCAGCGCGAGATCGGCCTGTTTCTCCCAGCGGCCGGGCTGCGTCTGCTCGGCGAGGATCGAGCGCGCGACGCGCTCGAGCTCCTTGGGGCTCGCTTCGGCGGGGATGCGCGGGTCGCGCGCACTGGGTTCTTCATCGCCGAGCGCCGCGAGTGCCTTGCCCAGCGCGGCCTTGGAGTCGGGATCCGCGAGCGCGAACAGCGCCTCGACCGCGATGCGCGTCTCGACGCGGCGCGCCTCGACGGGCGCCTTGGGGTCGTCGGAGATCAAGCCGTCGGCCGTCTGCTTCGACACCAGATACTCCGCCGCGCGCCGCACGAACGGGCCGTCGATCGAGCGGTAGCGGTCCGGGCAGCCCGCGAAGGCCCGCAGGACTATGGCCGTGGTCTTGACGCTGTTGCCGTAACTTCCGTTGCCCTGCTCCTGCTGCGAGCGCATCCAACGCACCGCGGCGCGGATGGGGTCGGCGAGGTTCAGGTCCTGCGCGTCCTGCGCGCTCGCGCTCACCGGCGTCGGGGTGGCCACGAGCGGGGCGGGGCTGGGGGTGCCACACAGGGCGAACACGGAGGCGAGGGTGGTCCACATGGCGCGACAGGGGATCGGGGTCTGGGGCCGGATGGCGCTCCGTTCCCGGACGGGAAGGCGCGGCGACGGCGGGTTCCGGAGCGCATCCTGTAGCGCAGCCGCCGGGGGAGTTCCAACGTTTGCACGGCCCCGAGGTTCACCCCTTACGCTGGGAGCATGCAAGAGCCGGAGCGAGAGCCCGATTTTGTGCCTCTGGGGAGCGTCCGCAGGAGCGCCGGCGAGATGCTGGCGCGGGCCCGGGAATTCCGGGACGAGCTCGCGCTCCGCCGCAGCGTCCGGCACTTCTCGAGCGAGCCGCTGCCCGAGGGGCTGCTCGACCTGTGCGTCGCCGCCGCCGCGAGCGCGCCGTCCGGAGCCCACCGGCAGCCTTGGACGTTCGTGGTCGTGCGCGATCCAGCGCTCAAGCGCGAGATCCGCCAGGCTGCGGAGGCCGAGGAGTTCCGCTTCTATTCCGAGCGCATCACCGACGAATGGCGGGGCGCGCTCGCCCCGCTGGGGACGACCCGGGAGAAGCCGTTCCTCGAGGAGGCGCCCGCGCTGATCGTGGTCTTCCGGCATGCGCACGGAGTCGAAGGCGAGCGCAAGGTCACGAACTACTACACGCAGGAGTCGGTGGGCATCGCCAGCGGCTTCCTGCTCGCGGCGTTGCACCACGCGGGCCTGGCGACGCTCACGCACACCCCGTCGCCGATGGAATTCCTCGCGCGCATTCTCGGGCGGCCCGCGCACGAGCGCGCGTTCCTGCTCATTCCCGTCGGCCATCCGAGCGCGGGTTGCGCGGTGCCGAACCTCAAGCGCAAGTCGCTCGGAGAGGTGCGGGTGGAACTCTAGAGTGCCGCTCAGTCGATGCGCACGGCCGTGCCGTAGGCGAGCAGCTCGGCGCAGCCGCTGGCGATCTCGCTCGTGACGAAGCGCAGGCCGACGACGGCGTTGGCACCACGCGCCGTGGCTTCGGCGATCATGCGGTCGAGCGCCTGCTCGCGGCTCTCGGCGAGCAGCTTGGTGTACTCCTCGACCTCGCCGCCGACCAGGTTCTTGAAGAACGCGCCGAGGTCGCGGCCGAAGTTCGCGGCGCGCACGGTGTTGCCGCGGACCATGCCGAGGGTCTCGACGATGCGCCGGCCTTCGACGGAATCGGTGGTGACGACGATCATCGCTGGACTTCGGTGTAGGGATCGTAGGCGCGGGTGCGCAGGCGCGCACGCACGGCGAGGGCGAGGAAGAGCACTAGGCCGAGCGTGAAGGCGCTCAGCGCGAGCTTGCCGAGCAGGTCGACGTCGCTCAGCCACAGCGCCACGAAGGCCGCGACGAGCGCGAGGCCGAAGCCGCCAAGGAACAGGAACCAGCCGAGCCCGAGGCCCAGCCGCTGCACGGGATCGGCGGCGAGCGCGCGCCACTCGTGGT
>JABWBL010000632.1 GCA_013360535.1 Planctomycetaceae bacterium | reverse complement strand
AGGCGCGGCGCTGGAAGGCCGCGGGCCGCGCTCCGTGGAGGAGCAACGCTCCGAGCGGCGCTCTCCGTTCGAGTCCAGCGGCGGCGAAGCGGCTGCGGACGGGCTCGCTGCCTCCGGCGGCAAGCCGTCGGGCGACGCAGGGACGAATCCGGCAGACAGCGCGACGGAGTCCATGCCTCCGGGCGAGATCGTCGGGCGCGTGTTCGACGCCAAGGGCGCGCCGCTGCGGGCCGTGCAGGTGCGCGCCAGCCTGGATCCCGACGATCCGCACGCCGTCGTCGGCGCCGGAGTCAGCGATCGCGACGGCTGGTACCGCATCTCGAAGATCGCGCCGGGCGTCTACGAGCTCTCGCTGCGCGCCGCGTTCGAGAGCGCGGGCTGGACGAAGCTCGCCAAGGTCGAGGTGCGCTCCGGCGAGACGGCGACCGTCGACCTCGCCTACCGCGGCGAGCGCACGCTGCGCGCAGCGTTCGAGTTCGCGGCAGCCTGGGACGAGATGGACCAGTCGATGCAGACCGTGCTCCTGCGCCGTGCCGCCGAGCGCGACGACGTCGTGGCGCGCAACTTCGCCTACACGCGGCACGAGGAGCCGTGGTGCTCCGGCGACGTCACCTTCACGGGGCTCGAGCCGGGGCTCTACATCCTCGAGGTGTGGCCGTTCGTCGAGGCGCACCAGGTCTGGACCCGCGAGGTCGATCTGACCTTGGCCGATGTCGAGCTCGAGCCGCAGGCGCTGCATTCCGACCGCGTCTGGCGCGCGCGCGCCCGAGTCGCGCCACCGGAGAAGCGAGGCCGGCGTTGAGCGTGTGGAGTCCGTCGCCGGAGTCCGGCGCTGGAGTCGGTCGTTGGGGGCCCGCGCCGCGGTCGGGTCACTCGTCGCGGTCGGGTCACTCGTCGCGGTCGGTGCGGTCCGGGCGCAGGCTTCCGCGGAACTGCTCGAGCTTGCGCACCGCCTCGTCGTCGAGCCGACCGCCGTCCCCGAGGCGTCCGTCGTTGCCGAGCGGGCTGTCGCTCGGGCGGCGGGCGCCGCTGGGGTCGACTTCGATCCGTTCCACGCTCGTCGCGCCGCTGGGGGCCGAGGGAGTGGGCTCGCGCTGGACTTCGGTGAACACCGCGGGGCGCGGGCCGGAGCCCGGGGGGAAGCCGCCGAAGGTCGCTTCCTGCATCTGGCGCTGCGCGTGGCGCACACGCACGACCCAGACCTCGCGCGAAGCCGCCATCCACACGAACACGCCGATCGCGACGAGCGACCAGTTGGCGAAGACGAAGCCCGTGACGATCAGGCCGACCGCGAACAGCTTGCCGACCGTCGCCGCGATGCGTGTCGCGGTCAGCCAGTTCGTGAACAGCCCGCACGCGGCGCGGAACACGCGCCCACCGTCCATCGGGAAGGCCGGCAGCAGGTTCGACACGCCCATGAACAGGTTGACGAGGATGAAGTTGACCGCGAGCCCGCCGGCGCTCGCCGTGAAGTCGAGCGCGATGCCGTTCAGGTCCGCGATGCCCAGACCGATCAGCACCGGCACCGCGAGCGCGGCCAGCAGGAAGTTGACCGCCGGGCCGGCGAGTGCGATCGCGCCTTCGACGAAGGGCTTCTCGGGGATCTCGCGCATGCGCGCCATGCCACCGAGGAACCACAACGTGATGTCGATCACCTCGATCCCGAAGGCGCGGGCGGCGAAGGTGTGGCCGAACTCGTGCAGCACGACCAGACCGAACACCATCAGGAGGTTGAGCACGCCTCCCAGCGGATCGCCCGGCCAGAAGATCGCCGTCGCGAGGATCAGGAAGATCCACGACAGGTCCACCCGGACGGTGGTGCCGAACACGCGGGCGATGGGGAACGAGCCGAACAAGGGGGTGCTGGTCCTGTCAGGAGGAGCCCGGGACGTGTCCGGGGCCGGCCGAAGGGCGGAAGAAGTTAGGCTCGACTCCCCGATGCCGCAACCGACCCAAACCCGGCGAATCGCCTTGAAGCGGGAGTTCCCTCGATGAACGGGGCCCTGGGGGCGCGTCCGAGGGTGCTTTCGCTCGACCTGGGGGATCCGCGCGGGCTCGCACGCGCCCGGCCGGAGCCGTGGAGCGCGAACGAGCCTTGGCTCGAGCGCCTCGGCAGCTGGTCGGGTGGTGCGCTCGGGCTGGCGTGGATCGCCCG
>JABWBL010000631.1 GCA_013360535.1 Planctomycetaceae bacterium | reverse complement strand
ATGGGCGCGCAGATCGCCGCCCACCTCGCCAACGCCGGTGTGCCGGCGTTCCTCTTCGACCTGACCGAGCAGGTGGCCCGCGAGGGGCTCGAGCGCGCGCGCAAGCTGCGCTGCACGCTTTCCGCGCTCGAGCAGTACGCCGCGAGCCACTGAAAGCGCGGGCGATTTCGGCCGGGGGCGACGGAAACGGCGCGGCCGTTATGCTCTCGCCCATGAGGAAGCCCGCTCCGATGTACGCCGCGCACCGCGCCCGCGCGCTCGCCGCCCTCGAGGCGCGTGGAGCCGCCGCGCTGGTCTTCACGAACACGCCGAAAACGCGCAACCACGACGCGGAATACCGCTTCCGGCCCGACAGCGATTTCTGGTGGCTGACCGGCTTCGGCGAGCCGGAGTCGGCGCTGCTGCTCCTGCCCGCGCGCGGCGAAAAGCCCGCGAAAACCGTGCTCTTCCTGCGCGAGCGCAACCGTGACGCCGAGATCTGGAGCGGGCGGCGCCTCGGCGTCGAACGTGCGCCGGAACACCTCGGTGTCGACGAGGCCTACCCGATCGCGGAGCTCGACAAGAAGCTCGCCGACTTCCTCAAGGGCCACACGAAGCTCGTGTACCGCGTCGGTGCCGACGAGAGCCGCGATCGCATCGTGCTCGGCGTGCTCTCGCGCCTGCGCGCGCTCGCGCGCCAGCCCGAGCCTGTGCCGCAGGAGGTGCTCGACCCCGCGCCGCTCCTGCACGAGCTGCGGCTCTTCAAGGACGAGCACGAGCTCGACCTGATGCGCCGCGCCGCCGAGATCACCGCCGCCGGCCACATCGCCGCGATGAAGGCCGCGCGCGACGGCGTCAACGAAGGCGAGATCGAGGCCCTGATCGAGTACGAGTTCCGCCGCCGCGGCGCGACGGCCCCGGCCTACGGCTCGATCGTCGCCGGCGGCGCCAACGCCTGCATCCTGCACTACGTCGAGAACGACCAGCCGCTGCGCGCGGGCGACCTGCTCCTGATCGACGCGGGCGCCGAGGCCGACTACTACGCCTGCGACATCACGCGCACGTTCCCCATCGGCGGCAAGTTCTCGGCCGAGCAGCGCGCGCTCTACGGAGTCGTGCTCCAGGCCCAGCACGACGCGATCGCGCTCTCCCACCCCGGCGCCCGCTTCGACGCCGTCCACAAGCGCGCGCTGCGCACGCTCGTCGAGGGCCTGTGCCGCCTCGGTCTCCTCGTCGACACGCCCGACGTCGCGATCGAGAAGGAGACCTACCGCCGCTTCTACATGCACCGCACCAGCCACTGGCTCGGCCTCGACGTGCACGACTGCGGCGCCTACGTCGTCGAACGCGAGTCGCGCACCCTCGAGCCCGGCATGGTCCTCACCATCGAACCCGGCCTCTACATCGCCGAGGACGACGACACCGTCGAGCCCCGCTGGCGCGGCATCGGCATCCGCATCGAGGACGACGTCCTCATCACCCCCAGCGGCCACGAGATCCTCACCTCCGCCGTCCCCAAATCCATCGCCGACCTCGAGCGCCTCTGCTCCTCCCCCGCGCGCACTGTTCCCGTCTGACGAGCCGCGCGACTGGCTTGGAAGGGACAATTCGAGGCAACGAATCGAGACCCGGCGGCGATCGCGTTCTCCGAGCGCGGCTCGACCGCGACGTTGTAGGGCGGGTCGGTGTTGACGAGCTGGATGCGCTGGCCGGCCAGCAGGCGCTCGAGCGACGCGCGGTCCGAACTGTCGCCGCAGAGCAGCCGGTGGCTTCCCAGGATCCACAGGTCGCCGAGGCGGGTCGTGGCCCGGTCGGGCGGTGCAGGCGCGATCGAATCGACGAGGCTGTCGAGGGACGCAGCCTGGGCGATGAGCTTGTCGATCTCGCGGACATCGAAGCCGATCCCCTCGAGCGCGTTCTCCGTGCGCAGGCTCTCGACGACCGCGGCGAGCGCCTTGGGGTCCCACTCGGCGAGCTCCGCCGTGCGGTTCAAGGCGATGCCCAGCGCCGCGGCCTCGACGGGCGAGAGCTCGAGCTCGACGATGTCGCACTCGGTCCAGCCCAGCGACTGCATCGCGACGAGGCGGCCGTTGCCCCCGATCACGCGGCCCGCGCCCTTGAGGACGACGAGCGGCTCAGCCTGGCCGAAGCGAGCGAGGCTCGCGCGAATCGAGGCGAGG
>JABWBL010000055.1 GCA_013360535.1 Planctomycetaceae bacterium | reverse complement strand
CGCGCTCGCCGCCGCCACGCACCTGGGCTTCTCCGTCGACGAGCCCGAGCTCGTCCTGTGGGGCACGTGCGCCACCTGCCTCGCGCGCTCCCCCTCCGACTCCCGGCGCACCGCGACCTCGCGCGCGCCGTCTTCCCGTTCCTCCAGTTCCGATTCTCAACATCAGGAGTGATTCCATGAACGACACCACCCCCAAGTTCCTGCTCGCGCTCGCGGCCGGCCTCGGCGCCTGCGCGGCGCCGCAGACGAGCGAGTCCGCCTCGAACGGCATCGAGAAATGCCCCGTGATGGGCGGAGCCACGCTGCGCCCCACCGCCGCCGGTGCGATGGGCAACGGCGACTGGTGGCCCAACCAGCTCAACCTGAAGATCCTGCACCAGAACTCGCCCGCGGCGAATCCGCTGGGTGAGGAGTTCGACTACGCCGCCGAGTACCAGAAGCTCGACGTCGCCGCGCTCAAGCAGGACATCGCGCAGATGCTCACCACGTCGCAGGACTGGTGGCCGGCCGACTGGGGCAACTACGGGCCGCTCTTCATCCGCCTCGCGTGGCACAGCGCGGGCACGTACCGCACCAGCGACGGTCGCGGCGGCTCGGGCGACGGCACGATCCGCTTCGCGCCGCTCAACAGCTGGCCCGACAACGGCAACCTCGACAAGGCGCGGCGCCTCCTGTGGCCGATCAAGCAGAAGTACGGCGAGCAGATCTCGTGGGCCGACCTGATGATCCTCACCGGCAACGTCGCGCTCGAGACGATGGGCTTCAAGACGCTCGGCTTCGCCGGCGGCCGCACGGACGTGTGGGAGCCGCAGGAAGACGTGTTCTGGGGCCCGGAGAGCCAGTGGCTCGGCGACAAGCGCCACGCCGACGAGCGGGTGCTCTCCAATCCGCTCGCCGCCTCGCAGATGGGCCTGATCTACGTCAATCCCGAAGGTCCCAACGGCAATCCTGATCCGCTGCTCGCCGCGCGCGACATCCGCACGACGTTTGGCCGCATGGCGATGAACGACGAGGAAACCGTCGCGTTGATCGCCGGTGGCCACACGCTCGGCAAGACGCACGGCGCCGCGAACCCGGGCCAGTACGTCGGCCCCGAGCCGGAAGGTGCGCCGCTCGAGGAGCAGGGCCTCGGCTGGAAGAACAGCTTCGGGAAGGGCAGCGGCGCCGACACGATCACGAGCGGCCTCGAGGGCGCGTGGACGTCGACGCCGACCGAGTGGTCGCAGGACTACTTCGCGAACCTGTTCCGCTACGAGTGGGAGCTGACGCGCAGCCCCGCCGGTGCGCAGCAGTGGAAGCCCAAGGGGGACGCGGGCCGCAGCGTGCCCGACGCCCACATCGAGGACAAGGTCCACCAGCCGATCATGCTGACGACCGACCTCGCGCTGATCGTCGATCCTGAGTACCGCAAGGTCTCCGAGCGCTTCCACAAGAACCCCGAGGCGTTCAACGCGGCCTTCGCGCGCGCCTGGTACAAGCTCACGCACCGCGACATGGGGCCGCGCGTGCGGTTCCTCGGCACCGAAGTGCCCGCCGTGCAGAGCTGGCAGGACCCGCTGCCGAAGGTCCAGCACCCGCTGGTCGAGGCCGCCGACGTCGCGTTGCTCGAGCAGAAGGTGCTGGCGTCGGGCCTGAGCGTGTCGCAGCTCGTGTCGGTCGCCTGGGCCTCGGCCTCGACCTACCGCGGCTCCGACATGCGCGGCGGCGCCAACGGTGCGCGCGTGCGCCTCGCGCCGCAGAGGGACTGGGACGTCAACGAGCCCGCGGAGCTGAAGGCGACGCTGGCGAAGCTCGAGCAGATCGCCGCGGACTTCAACGCGAGCGCCGGCGGCGGCAAGAAGGTCTCGCTCGCCGACCTGATCGTGATCGCGGGCAACGCGGGTGTCGAAGAGGCCGCGAAGCGCGCCGGGGTCACCGTCGACGTGCCCTTCGCGCCCGGTCGCACCGACGCGACGCAGGAGATGACCGAGGTCGACTCGTTCGCAGTGCTCGAGCCGAAGGCCGACGGCTTCCGCAACTACTCGCGCGGCGCCTACGACCGGCCGGCGCCCGAGCTGCTCGTCGACCGCGCGCAGCTGCTCGAGCTCAGCGCTCCGCAGATGACCGTGCTCGTCGGCGGCCTGCGTGTCCTCGGCGTCAACCACAAGGACTCGAAGCACGGCGTCCTGACCACCAGGCCCGAGTCGCTCACCAACGACTTCTTCCTCAACCTGCTCGACAACGGCACGGAGTGGAAGAAGACCGGCGACGACGCCTACGAAGGCCGCGACCGCAGGACCGGCAAGGCCAAGTGGACGGCGACTTCGGTGGACCTCGTGTTCGGCTCGAACTCGCAGCTGCGCGCGATCTGCGAGGTCTACGCGAGCCGCGGAGGTCAGGAGAAGTTCGTCAAGGACTTCGTCGCCGCCTGGACCAAGGTCATGAACCTCGACCGCTTCGACCTGCGGACGCGCCGCTAGTCCCAGCGCCCTTTCTCACGCGGGCCATCCGGAAGCACGCTTCCGGGTGGCCCGCTCGGTTTCTGCAGGCCCCGCCGCTCGAAGCCCCCTCCGGACGGACAGTGTCAGCGACCGCGGACCATGGGCAGCGTGCGGAGCATCGACTCCACGGCGGTGCGGCCCGCGCTTGCCTGGCTGCTGATCAAGGCGTCCACGGCAGAATCGAGCAAGCTCGCGAGCACGCTCTCGAGCCAGCTCGAGTCTTCGTCTTCCTCGAAACTCGACTGCCCGCCCTCCTCTGCGGCGCCGCTCCAGATCAGCGTGCCACTCGCGTCGTCGAAGAGCTCGCCCGACACGCGCACGTGCGGCTCGCGGTCGAACCGCCCCCACGTCTCGATGACGACGTGCAGCGTCGCCGAACGTGTCCGGTCGCCACGTCGATAGCCGCGCTCCTCCAGCGTGGACTCCACGCACTCGTCGACGATTTCGGTCGCCTCCACCGCCGCCGTGCGATTCGACGCGCCCAGCGCGCGAATGCAGGTCGGTCGGTGCGCCTCGAACTCGACGCTGCCGTGCTCCGGTGGCTTCGTCGAGCTGCACGCGACGCCCGCCAGGCCGAGCGCGAGCCCGACGAGAACGGACACGGCAACTCGCGCTCGGCGGGGCGAACGCGCCCGCGCATCGGCGGCCCTCGGGCTCACGGGAACGACAGGCGCAGGCCTTCGCTCGTGTGCACGCCCAGGGCTCCCGGCACGGGATCGCGGAACCAGGCCTGGAAGGACCACACGTCGCCGAGTGCGATCGCGGCGGATGCGCCGGTCCAGTCGAGCGTGGTGACGAGCGTGCCGGAGCCGGTCGTCGTGATCGGCAGGCGCACGATGGGCGCCGCGAGGCACAGGAAGCCCTGACCGAAGATCGTCGCGGGCCGTTCCGTGCGGCTCATCAGCAGCATGCCGGGACGGTTGGCGGGCAGCGGGCCGGCGCTCAGCACGAGAGCTCCGACACCGGGTGTCGTCGAGCCGCTCGCGACGAGGCGCGCGCCTTCGCCGGTGGAGTTGCGTTCGACGCGGCAGAAGGGTTGGCCGAGCGTGAGGTCGAGGTCGAGGTCGTAGGTGTCGCAGTAGCCGTTCGCGAACCCGCCGTTGGGGCTCCCCACGCGCAGCCGCGTCGTGAACGGAGTCGTGGTGTGGTTCGTCCACGTGAGGAACTGCCGCGGGTCGAGCGAATCCGCATAGACATGGGCGCTCGAGGCGAGGAATTCGGCGGTGGAGCCGCTGCAGCCCGAGTGGAGCATCATCAGGCGCGACTCGCCGGTTCCCGTCGAGGTCGTGAGCAAGCGCACGGTCGAACGCGGCGGCACCTGCACCTCGAACCAGTCGAAATCGTGCCGCGAGAGGCTCAACCCCGACTGCGGACCCGAGAGCCGCGCGGCCGCGCCGCAGAAGTCGTTCGGCTCGAACGGATCGCCGGTGAAGACGCCGCACGGATCGACCTGGCTCTTCACGTCGAGGCCGTAGGCGACGCAGAAGCCCGTCTGCGAATCCTGATCGGGAACCGGAGCGACCTCCAGCACGAGCGGACGCGGCGTCGCGCCCGGATTGAAGAGGTGCAGGCCTTGCAGCCCGCTGCCGTAGACGGTCGTGCCGAACGCGATCGCGCTCGGGTCACCGCAGGTCACGTTCAGGTCCCAGGCCGAGAGCCGGAGCACGTCGAGGTTCGACAGGCCGACGGGCTCGACCGAGACGAGCTCGCCGGGCTGCAGCACGAGCGAGTAGTAGTCGCGCTCCGCGATCGCGACGTCGAGGCCCGTGTGCAGGCCCACCGGCAACACGCTCGGCGCACCGCAGTCCGAGTTCGGCTCGAACATGTCCGGCGGCCCGCCGAGGCACGGCTCGGGAATCGCCGTGAGGTCGAGGTCGTAGGTCGTGCAGGCCGTGAAGAACGTGTCGAAGCGCACGAGGAAGGTCGCCGGCGCCGTCGCGCTCGCGCTCCACGCGAGCGTGAGCTGCGTGACCCCGAGCTCGACGAACCCGAACGCGAGCCCCGCGTCGCCGAAGTTGCAGGTCCCCGACGGCCCCTGATCCTCGAGGATCCGGAAGAAGCCGAGCAGGTTCGCCGAGTTGGGCACCGACACGGTCGCGACCAGCCGCTGGCCCGCAGGCACCGTCACGCGAAAGACGTCCGCGCCCCCGTCGGGAACCGTGAGCCCGGTGTGCAGCCCCAGCGGCAGCGTGACCGCCGTCGCGCAGTCATCGTTGGGCTCGAACGGATCCGGCGGGCACTGCTGCGCCCAGGCGGGAGCGGCCGAGGCCAGCGAGAGCGTGAGCACGGACAGGAGACGACGCGAGCGTGCAGGAAGAGCGAGCATGGGTGACACACCTCCGAAGAAAGGACCACGCGGCAACGGAACACGCCGGGAAGCGCACGCCGCCAGGATCGATCAGGGCTAGTTCTCGTGTTTGCCCTAGGCTACTGCCCCGCGCGGACTTCGGGTGGCCCGCATCCATCCACTTCCCGGACCGCGTGCTTCCCCACTCCCGCCTTCTGGGGTGCAAACCGTCGTCACTGCGCGTGGCGCTCGTACTCGATGACGTAGTCGAGCTCGCGATCCGCGGACAGCGTCAGCAGCACGCGTTCGGGGCCACGGTAGCCGGGGATCTTTGGGGGAATGAGCTCGTAGCTGCCCGGAACCTTGGCAGTCGCGTCGAAATGACTGTCGTCAAAATTGGCGAGTTCGAGGCCGCTGTCGGCCTGCGGCCAGCGGTCCGACGGGACAGGAAGCACGAGGTTGCCGCAGCGCAAGTACACGCAGGCGGAACTGCGGCGCGGAGCACGATCGACGTGTTGCCCGAAGAGGTCACGCCACATGCGGACCTCTTCCGACCGGCTTTCCGAGCGCTCGAACCTGTGGGCAATCGGCTCGAGGCCGTGCAGGTCGACTTCGATGCGCGTGAGCGTTTCGCCGTGCGCGTCGATCGTCATCGACAGGAACTCGAGACGTCGGTCGGGCTCCGTCCGGTCGACACGCAACTCGAGTCGACCTGGCTTCAGCCCCTCGACGTCCAGCCAGCCGTCGCCGTCGATCGCCTGCGAAAACCCGTCCAAGCGCGCGCCCGCGGGCCACACGGTCAACTGGACCGGGCCCGACTCCTCCACACCACGAACCACGACTCGCACAGGTGCCTCCGGCAGCAATCCCACGGTCTGGACGCCGCCACGCAGGAGGTCGAGCTCGAACCGCTCCGCCGCGTACCCCTTCGCGCGAACGATCAGCCGGCGCATGCGCGGCTGCGATCCTTCGAGGAACAGATCGCGCACATCGACGGGATTGGGAGCCTCGCGGACGAGACACTCCCTGCCGGTGGCCAGGCCGCTCACTTCGAACCAGCCGGCCAGCCCCGTCGCGTCGGCCACGAAGATCGAATCCAGTTCGCGTCCATCACGGGCGTCGACGACTCGAACGAGCGTCGTCTGCGAGCAATCGACCGGGTTCCAGTCTGGAAGGGTCTCGACCGGCACCCACTCATCCGAGTCCCACTCCACCGCAGGCTCCAGTTCGTCAGGCAAGAGCTCGGTCGACAGTTCCTCGTCAGGCTCGAACCGCTCGTACTTGAACAAGGCGCAGCCCACAAAAGCCGGTTTCCGCTGCGCGTAGTTCGGCACGAAGGCCCTCATCGGCACCCGCACCCACGTCCGGCGTCCCTCGACCGGCTCGAGCCGCCGCGGCGCTTGCGGTTCGGACACGCTCGCGCAACCGCCAACGCCCACGAGGAGCAGGACAGCGAACCGAATTCCGGGCGAGTGCAACGTCATGGCCGGAGTTCTATCGACGCTCCAACGTTCGGTAACTTCCGCGGGTCCCACGCTCGAACGGAAGGCGTCGCCGCAACCTCAGCGCTCGAGCTCGTATTCGACGACATGCACGGTGTCCTTGCCGGCGAAGACCTCGATGCGCTGGAGCGGCGGCTCCTTGTAGCCGGGCAGCTTTGGAGGCGTGAGTTCATAGGTCCCCGGCGCCGACACGACAAAACGCACTTCACTCGTGCCGAATTCGATCAAACGCGTCTCGCCGCCCGTCGAAGGCGAGGATATCCACGGATGCCAGCCGTGGGGCACGGTGAGCGCCATTTCGCCCGATTTCAGGCGCAGGACGATCGCGCAGGCGCGCTCGAGCTGCACCGTGTGTTCGGTGACGCCCGTCGAGAGGTCGAGCTCGACGTGGACCGGCGCGTATCCGTCGACGTGAGTCCAAAGTTCGATCGGCACGGGCGCGGAGCGCACGACGTAACGGTCGAGGTCCGTGTCGAAGCGTGCCGGTTCCTGTGAGTACGCGACCTCGTTCACACTCCGACGAGCGTGCCAGACGACTTCGGCCGAGCGGAGATCCTCGCCGGTCGCGGCGTCGAGCACACGCACGCGCAGCTGGGCAGGTGCTCCGACCACGAACTCGAGATCCCGGCGTCCCTCTGCGGGGAGATCGACCAGCCACGTCATGTCCGGAGTATCCAGCTCCAACAGGTGGCGGCCAGCCTGCAGGTCCTTCGCGGCCCAGCGGAACTCGTCGAAACCGGGGCGGTTCGACGCGACACGTCTCGCCTGAACCTCGACCCGGGGCTCCTGTCCACGCAACGGCGCGTCGAGCAGGTGCAGGATCAGGCGCGGTGGCACACTCGCCCAACCGCCGTGAACCCACAGCGTGCCCTCACAATTCGCAGCAAGGAATTCAGGCGGAGGGACGAGCTCGAGGCGGACCTTGGCGACACCTCCCGTCGGGATGTTTGCGACGGTCCGTCCAAGCAGAATCGGATTCTGGAAGACCTCGCCCAACTCCACGCTCACGTAGAGGTCGCCCTGCGGAAGCCCATCGATCTCGAACCGATCCCGCGTGGCCAGTTCGAGTTCGAGCAGAGGAACACGCTCGTCCGCGACTCGGAGCCGGAGCCGCGCCGCCGCGGTGGCAGCACTGGCTCCACGCACATCGAGCGACAGCGATCCGCCGCGCCGCAGGACGACGCGACTCTCGCCTCCGACGAGCAAGTCGATCGTCACCAGCGTCCAGGCGTAGCCGTCGGCGCCCACCGACACCTGGAGCTCGTCCCACAGCGAGAGCTGCGAACGATAGGGCTCCAGTTCGATCGGGGACGCGAGTCCCGAGGCCACGCTCCGTTTGTCGAGATCGAGGCCGGGGTGATGGGTGCCTTGGAAGGACGTCGAAGACGGTCGGGCGAGCGTGATCCCGGAGAGCTCGGCGCCGGTCGCAGCATCGACCACGCGCAACAGAGGCGGCGGCGGCAGTGCGAGCCGCACCACGAGTTCCAGCGCCTCCGGCAGCGGAACGCCTGTGGCCGGCGAAGTGACACGGGCGAAGCGTGTGCCAACTTGCGCATCGAGCACGGCCACCGAGCGCGTGCCGTCGCGAAGCGCGAAAGGCGTGACCCAGCTCCCACGCTCGAACTCGATGTCCCTCGTCTCGAACTGGCCGTCGACCTCGAGCGAAAGCGTGAAGGTCCCGCTCGGCTCGGGCACGTCGAGGCCGTGCTCGTCGAGTACGACGACGGTGCCACGCAGCGACGGGCCGAGGTCGATCGCGGACGCCGGAGTCGAAGCGTCCTCGGCCTGGGGAGCAACTTCCGCTCGGGAATTCAGCCTCGGATCCGAGCCCCCGGCGGGTTCGCTCGGCGCAGAGGGAGGCGCGGGCGCCTCGTCTTGCTCGAAGGCCGCCGCGGAGTTCCCCGGAGCGCCACTCTCCGCGTCGGGCGTGCGCCGCAGAAAGAACAGCAGCGCGACGAGGAGCACGAGCCCGAGCGAAATCGATGCGAGCGCCTTCACTGCGGGGTCGAGCGTACCGAGCGAGCTGCAAGTCCGCGACGGAGCCGGGCCGCGCTCCCGGAGAACGTCCGAAAGTCGGTCCGATTCCGGTCGAAATGGGGCCGTCCGTTGCCTAGGGTTCCGCCCCATGAACCCGACATCCTTGGAGCTCCTCGCGACCGTCTTCTTCGGGCTGGCGGTCCTGCACACGTTCTTCGTCAAGCGCTTCGCCACGTGGGCGCACCACTACCCCGAGGGGTCGCTGGCGGAGAATCTGCTGCATTTCCTCGCGGAAACCGAGGTCGTGTTCGGCCTGTGGGCCGCTGCGCTGTTCGCCGGGATCGTCGCGCTGACCGGCTCGCTGCACTCCGCGATCGAGCACATCGAGGGCCTGAACTTCACCGAGCCCAAGTTCGTGCTGGTCGTGATGGTCGTCGCGGCGACGCGGCCGGTCGTCAACCTCGCGGAGAAGCTGATTTCCCTCGCCGCGCGCCTCGTGCCGGGCACGGAGTCGTTCCGCTTCTATGTCGCGGCGCTTTCGATCGGACCGCTGCTCGGCTCGCTGATCACCGAGCCGGCCGCGATGACGCTGCTCGCGCTCGTGCTCAAGCGCCGCTACTTCGACCGCGACATCTCGCGCCGCCTCGCCTACCTCACGCTCGGCCTGCTGTTCGTCAACGTCTCGATCGGCGGCACGCTGACGCACTTCGCGGCGCCGCCGGTGCTGATGGTGGCGAGCAAGTGGCAGTGGGGCTCGCTCTTCATGCTGCAGACCTTCGGCTGGCGCGCGGCCTGTGCCTGCGTGGTGTCGACGCTCGCCGTCGCCCTCGCCTTCCGCCGCGAGCTGACGGCACTGCCCGCGCAAGCCGGCGAGTCCTCGCGCGTTCCCGCCTGGCTCACCTTCGCGCACCTCGCGTTCCTCGGCGCCGTGGTCGGCTTCGCGCACCACCCCGACGTTTTCTTCGGGGTTTTCATGCTGTTCCTCGGCCTCGTCACCGCGACGAAGGAGTACCAGGACACGCTCAAGCTCAAGGAAGGCCTGCTCGTGGGCTTCTTCCTCGCCGGACTCGTGACGATGGGCTCGCTGCAGTCGTGGTGGCTCAAGCCGCTGATCCAGGGCATGAGCGGCGCCCCGCTCTACTTCGGCGCTACCGGCCTCACCGCGATCACCGACAACGCGGCGCTCACGTACCTCGGCTCGCTCGTCGAAGGCATCTCGGCGGACCTCAAGTACGCGCTCGTCGCCGGGGCGGTGACCGGCGGCGGCCTGACGGTGATCGCGAACGCGCCGAACCCTGCGGGCGCGGGCATCCTGCAGAGCGCGAAGTCCTTCGGCGGCGAAGGCATCAGCCCGATCTCGCTGCTGCTCGGCGCGCTCTTCCCGACGGCGATCGCGATCGTGTTCTTCTGGCTGATCCCGCACTAGCCGCTGAAGATCACGGCGAAACCGCGACGGTCCAAGCCGACGTGAGGCTCGTGCCGAGCGGCGCGGTGACGTCGCGGTACCAGCCCTGGAGGTAGAGCTGCTCCCCGCCGGCGAACGGCGCACCGAGAGCTGCGGGGTTGGCAGCGAGCCAAGCCGCGAGGTCGATCGAGAGGGAACCGCCGCACGTGCCCGCGCCACCCGTCGACGAGACGGGAAGGCGCTGGCGCGGACCGAAGACGCACAGCATGTTCCCCGCGCCGCCCCAGCTCGCCCAGTTGGATTGCAGGCCGTAGAAGAAGAGCCCCGGCCGCTGCGGCGGCAGGTTGCTCGCCGTCAGGAGGTACCCGCTGCCCGCCGTCACCGACAGGCATCCGCTCGCGCTGATCGTCGTCGCACAGACGAGATCGCCGCTGAAATTGGGCGCGCAGTAGTTCGTCCCCGACGAATCCTCGTCCGTCGTGCCGTCACAGTCGTTGTCGAGCCCGTCGCAGCCGTCGAACGCGAAGGCGTGCACGTTCGCCGCGCCGTCGTCGCAGTCGAGCGCGTTGACCGACCAGCCCGCGGGCGCCGGGAGGCACTGCGCGACGCTCGCCGCACCGCTGTCGCCGTAGCCGTCGAGGTCGAAGTCGGGATAGTGCGGCCCGCAGGCGCCGCGCAGGTAGACGTCCTCCCACTGGTTCGTGTCGCCGGGGAGCAGGTTGTCCGCCGACGTCGAGAACGCGACCAACGACGCGTCGGCGCTCATCGTGACCCACTCCGTCTCGAAGTCGGTGTCGAGCCCCGCGGCATCGAAGTCGACGCGGATCGCGCCCCGCTGCGCGGGAATGCGCACGAAGGCATTGCGCCAGAAGTTCGTGTCGCCGGGAACGATGCCGTCGTCGTCGCTCGTGAAGGCGACGTGCGCGCCGTCGGCGGAGATCACGCCCTGGTAGGCACCGCTCCACCACGGCCCGAACGGCGGCGGCGCCGTCTGGTGCACGTCGATGCGAAGGGCCTCGCCCGAGAGCGTGTCGAGCCGGAACAGGCCGGTGCTCCCGCTCAGGACGGTGACGCCGTATTGGGTGTAGAGCAGGAAGCGGCCGTCGAAGGACGACTGCTCCGGGAGCTCGAAGTACACCTCGTTCACGAGCACGCTCAGCGCGCCCGAGGCAACGTCGAGGCGCTCGATCGTTCCCGCAAAGTCGCCGTTGGCGAGGTAGATCTCGCGCTTGAAGTCGAGGAAGCGCCCGTCTCCCGACAGCACGCCGCCCGAGAGGAAGACGGCATCGACGCCCGGAGCCGGGGGCGTGTTGTTCAGGGTCCGCACGAGCCCCGACACGCGGTCGACGACCCGCAGCTCTCCCGACTGGTCGGGCGAGCCGCCGGAACTGGCGACGACACGTCCGTCGGCGCTCAGGCCGATCGGGAAATGGTGCGTGAAGACGGTCGAGGTCGAGAGCAGCGTCGTCGTGCCGAGCGTGCGGTCGCGCAGGTACACGTCCGGCTGCGGATCGGTGTCCGCCGGATCGAGGCCGCTCGCGTCGAACAGCACGAAGCGACCGTCCTGCGAGAGGAACGCGCGGCTGAGCGTGGACAGCGTCGACTGCTGTCCGGCGTTGCCGACGCTCACGCGCGTCGTCGTCTGCGCGACGCGGTCGCGCACGAAGAGGTCGTCGGTCGCGTTCGTGTCGCCCGGAACGAGGTTCGTCGCGCGGCTGAAATACGCGACGGCGCTGCCGTCGCCCGACAGCACCGGTCGCAGGCAGGCCTGGTCCGGCTCCCCGCCCGTCGAAGTCACGCTCACCCGCTCCAACCCCTGCGCCCAGCTGCTCGTCGCCAGCGCCCCGAGCATCCAGACGGCCCCAAGTACGACCCTTGTGCGTGCGTGCATTTCGTCGAGCTCCTTCCGCGCCGGGTAGCGCGGTCCTCCTGATCTCCGAGCAGCCCGCCGTGCGGGCTCCACTCTCGTTTTCGAGTGTCCCGGACCCGTGCAGGATCCGCAATCCACCTCCTTGTCATCCCGGCTCTGGAGGCGGGCGCCGGACTCCGGCGTCTTCAGTCCCGCAGGCCGAGTCGCGAGCGCAGGCGAGCGGTCGCGGCCGAGGCCGACGAGCTCGGGGCCTCGATGCTCTTGCGCAGGCCCGCGACGATCGCCGTGAACGCGCCGCCGAAACGGGCGCAGTTGTCGCACTGGCGCACGTGGGCCTCGATCTGGGCCGACACTTCGGGCGCGAGCTCGCCATCGAAGTAGTCGGAGAGCTTCGCGAGCACCTGCGTGCAGGCGATTCCGGCGAGAATTCGGTCGTTGTTCACTGGCTTGCCTCCGATCCCATCCGACGCCGCACCTCGATCGCGAGCCGCAGCCGCGCGCGGTGCAGGCGGCTTTTCTGCGCCGCGAGGCCGATGCCGAGCAGGGCCGCGACCTCGGCGCCGGAGAGTCCCTGCAGGTCGCGCAGCACGAGCAGCTCGCGTTCGTCGGGCTC
>JABWBL010000054.1 GCA_013360535.1 Planctomycetaceae bacterium | reverse complement strand
AGCGGGCGAGCGCGAAGGCCGAAGCGACGGAGACGCCGGATGTGGTCGAGCGCGCGGAGGCGGCGCGGCGGCTCGCGGGGCACGTGCTCGCGTTGGAGGAGCCGTACCGCTCGACGGTGCTCGCGCGCTACTTCGATGGGCTGGAGGCGAACGAGATCGCGCGGCGCACGGGCACGAACGCTTCGACGGTGCGCACGCGGCTCGAGCGGGGATTGAAGCGGCTGCGGGAGCGGCTGGAGCGTTCGGAGGGCAAGGGCTGGCAATTTGCGCTCGCGCCGCTCGTCGAGGGCGCAAATGGAGCGGGACCGGGAGCGCTGGCGACGGCGTCGGTGGCGAAGGCGAGTGCGTTGACGGCAATTGGAGGGATGCTCGGCATGTCGATCGCGGCGAAAGTGGCGTGGAGCGTGTTGGTGCTCGGAATCGGCGCGTGGGTTCTGTGGCCGGAGGCCGCGGACGAAGGCGTGGAGCCGAGCGGCGCAGCGCAGCAGGAAGAGCGCAGCGTGTACGCGGCGCTCGAGCGGCCGGAAGCGAGGCCGCAGGAGGAGCGCGAGAGCGCGGAGGCGGCCGTTTCTGCGCAGATTTCGGCGGAGACGAGGGAGCTTCCGTCGAGTGTGGGCGATCGGATCGCGGAGGAGCTCGCCGTCGAGGTGGAGCCGGGCACGATCGAGGGGCTCGTGCTGCGCAGGGGCGAGCCCGTGAGTGGCGGCAGCGTGTACCTCGGGCGTGGCTACGCGCGCGGGATGCCGACGGAGCCGGGAGAGCAGCTCGGGGCGCTCGCGGACGGCGCTCTCGAGGCGCGCAACATCGATGGCGAGGGCCGTTTTCGTATCGTCGGTCTCGAAGCGGGCGATTGGTGGCTCGGCGTCGATACGGGCCGCGGAGTCGGGACGCAATTCGGGGTGCGGCTCGAAGAGGACGCGCCGAGTCGCAGGGTCGTGGTCGAGCTCGGCGGCGCGCGCGTCGAGGGGCACGTGTACGGCGAGGACGGTCAGGCGCTGCCGGGAGTGGAAGTGCGGGTCGATCTCGAGCGGAACGGGCGCAATTTCGTGCGTTTTGCGACGAGCGGGGCGGACGGCAGCTACGCGATCGACGAGTTGCCGGGAGGGAACGGTTGGGCTGTCGTGCATCCGGCCGGGCAGCGACACCTCTCGGCCGAAACGCTCTTCATGAAGCCGCTGGCGGAGCTCGGTGCGGACGAGGTTCGACGGATCGATTTTGGTGGCCCGAACGCGCGCGTCCGCTGGTCGGGGCGCGTCGTCGACGCGGCGGGGGAGCTGATCGAGCTCGACGGAGTCGTGGGGCACAAGTCGGTCGAGACCGGTGCCTATTCGAGCACCAAGTTCTCGAACGGACGCTTTGAGCTGCGACTCGCAGCGGGCGTGCACGCCCTCGACCTCTCGCTCAGCATCGTGGGTGGCGTGGGACCGAATTACGTTCAGCTCGGGGAGCAGGACGTCGGAAACGCTGATTTCGTGCGCGATCTGGTGCTTCCGGGCACGACGCTGAGAGGCCGAGTCGAAGGACTCGACACGAACCGGCGCTCTCAAGCTGTCTATGTCGGGCTGACGCACGCGACGAGCGGGAGTCAGGCTTTCCAGACGCTCCCGGCGGACAACACGTTCCGCATGCACGGAGTGATGCCCGGCGAGTGGCGGATCGTCGTGAGCTCGGGCCGCGACAGCCTCGGCGAGCTCGCGCTCACCGTGCTCGCCAGCGACCTCACGCTGGACGTGCGGATCCCGCTCGCTCGACGCTGACGGGAGCCGCAGGAGTGGAGCTCAATCGCCGACGATCGTGCGGAAGCCGCCGAAGTTCATGAGCGCCATCTCGAAGGGCATCTTGGCGTTCGCGAACTTCTGCATGCGCGGGTCGGCGAAGACCTTCGCATTGACCGCGTCGCGGTGCTTGCGGTTGCGGTAGGTGATGTAGGCGAAGATCAGCGTGTCGCTCTTCTTGAGCGAGAGGTTCGCCGGGAAGTTCGGGGTGCAGTCCGTGTCGACATGGTCGAGCACGGCCTCGCGGTAGTCGAGCGCGCCGTGCTCGAGCCAGAGCTTGCGCCCGAGCCTCGCCATCTTGGTGTAGGCCGCGAGGTTGCGCTTGGGCATGGGGATCACGAAGCCGTCGACGTACTTTGCCATGGTGGCGAGAGCTTATCGAACGGCTTGTGACGCCGCGCGCCTCATGGCAGGACGGTCAATTGCAGTGCCGCCGAGGCGCTGCGGTTCTCCGGGCCGGGCTTCGTCGGGTCGCGGCCGCTGAACTGGAGGTAGAAGGTGTCGCCGGCCGTGAGGAAGTTCGCGGCGAGGTAGCTCTCCGAGAAGTGGAACTGGTGCATCCCGGAGCAGTCGAGGACCGGCGCCGTGTTGCCACCGGACGACGCGAGCGGCGTCCGCACGATGGGCGCCGCAAGGCACAGCGTCGCGCCGAGAAAGGGCGTCGAGGCCGGCGCGCGGCTCCAAAGGATGCGCGCGGGACTCTGGTTGACGAGCTGGCGAGCGCCGATCACGAGGTCGTCCGGGCCGGTCAGGCTCGGGCTTCCGGAGTGGAACAGGATCGGCGAGCAGCGGGGCGGGGCGAATGAGGTCGCGAGTCCCGTGACCGTGGCCGTGCAGTAGGTGACTGGCCCCGGCACGCCGTACTCGAGCTTGATCTCGTCGAGGAACCAGCCGCGGTATTCGTTGAGCCACCAGTCGACCGAGGCGAAACGCAGGCGCAGCAGGAGGCTCTGGCCCGCGTAGGCCGAGAGGTCGACCGAGACCTGGCGCCACGCGCCCTCCTCGCCGCCGAGGGCCACGTCGGTCCACGTCGCGCCGCCGTTCGACGAGACCGAGACGAAGCGCTCGTCCCAGCCGCAATTGCCGGCCTTCATCTCGTTCTGGACACACTCGGTTTCCTCGAAGCTCCAGTAGTGCAGGCGGACATGCTGGGCACCGGCGGGAATGTCGATCGGCGTGTTGAGGATCAGGTTCGAGTTGCCGGCGTTCTCGAAGGTGCAGGGCGCGACCGTGTCGGGCAGGCCGAAGCGCAGCGCCTTGTTCGAGGAGGGGAACGGCGTCAATCCGGCGGCGCAGCCGTTGCTTTCGCTGATTCGCTGCCAGCGCGAGACGCTCAATGGAGGGCTTTCGGTCCAGTTGCCCAGACCGTTCTCGAAGGTCTCGTGAAAGAGCGTGGTCTGACCGAGCGCGGGCGCGGTGGTCGCGGCGAGCACGGTCAAGGAAATGGCGAGCGGGGTACGCAGGAAGACCATGGGAAACCTCGATTCGGGGACGAGGGCATCCTTCACCGGCGCCGCCGGGCGTTGGCGCCGAAGCGTCGAGATGCTCAGGGCGCGAGTGTCACGCGGATGGCGTTGGAGCTGTTGCGGTTGTTGGGCGCGGCCTTGAAGGGGTCACGGCCGCTGTATTGCACGTAGATCGTGTCGCCGGCGGTCAGGAACTTCGAGGCGAAGTAGGCGTGGGTGAAGGCGAAGTCGTGCGCGCCGCTGCAGTCGAAGGCCGGCAGCGCTGTGCCGGCGGCGGAGGCGAGCGGCGTGCGGACGATCGGCGAGGCGATGCACATCGTCGAGCCGTTGAACGGATGGTTCGAGGGAGCAAAACCCCACAGGATGCGCGCGGGACGCTGGTTGTGGATGTTGTGCACGCCGACCACGAAGTCGTCGTTGCCGGTGAGGCTCGCGCTGCCCGACCAGTGCAGCACCGGAGCGCAGGCGAGCGAATTCAGCGAGGACTCGCAGTAGCTGATCGGGCCCGGCATGCCGTACTCGAGCCGGATCTCGTCGACGATCCAGCCAGCGAAGCTGTTCTGCACCGAGTCGACCGGAGTGAAGTTGAAGCCCAGCACGATCGACTGGCCGGCGTAGGCCGACAGGTCGACGGCGACCTGATGCCACGTGCTCTCGGGGCCGCCCGAGGCAACCTCCTGGGCCCAGCTCACCCCGCCGTTGGTCGAGACGAGGACGGAGCGGTGGTCCCAGCCGCAGTTGCCGATCTCGCCCCACCACGGCTGGCACTCGGTCTCTTCGAAGCTCCAGAACTCGAGCCGCACGTTCGTGGCTCCCGCGGGAATGTCGATCGGAGTGGCGAGCTTGAGCGTGTCCGGAGTCTCGCCGGAGAAATTGCAGCTCGCGCCGGGAGTGACATTGCCGAAGCGCGCCGCCTGCACGGAGGAGGGGAACGGGTCGATCGCGGCGTTGCAGACCCCACCCTCGGCGACGAGATGCCAGCGGGAGTTCGTCGCGGTGGATGTCGTGGTCCAGTTGCCGAGCCCGGACTCGAAGGTCTCGTGGAAGATCGTCGTCTGGGCGGAGGCGGTCGCGGACGTGAGCGCGAGGAGCACGGGCAGCAGGCAGGGGCGGAGGGACGGCATGGGCAAAAGTCTCGAGGGGAGTGGCGCGGACGGGTGACGGGGGCAGGAGAGTCTTGCCGTTCCGGGCGCGGACGTTGGGACGATTCGTGGATTGTGGGAGCCGTGGTCGCGTGAGCGGACCCTCGGCGGCTCGCGGCGCCCCCGGGATGTCCGTTCATGGCTACACTCGGAGCCCCTCCCTCAGCTCATCGCTTCCGCTACCCAGCGAGGACTCCATGTTTGCACTCCGCAGTTGGCTCATCGCAGCCGCGCTCGCCCTCGTCGGCGGCGTCACTCAGGCCCAGAATCAGGCGCTCAGCGTCAGCACCAACCTCAACCCGGCGTCCGGTTATCTCGACGTGCCGCACTCGCCGCTGCTCGCGCCGCCCTCGATCACGATCGAAGCGTGGGTGAAGTACGACGATGCGACGATCCCGACGGGCTGGGTGTTCCCGACGATCGGCCGCAAGAACTTCGTGCAGGGCGTGGCCGAGTGGTTCCTGCGCGTCGATGCGGGCAACAACAACACCAAGCGCCTGCGCCTGTGGGTCAATGGCACCAACGGCATCTGCAACGTGAACTGGAACTTCACGGCGGGGCAGCTCGCGACCTGGACGCACGTCGCCGCGACCTACGACGGCTCGTTCGGGCGCATCTACATCAACGGCGCGCAGGTGGCGCAGACCGTCGGCACCGGGCCGCTGGTGGGGCTGGGCGACATCATGCGCATCGGCGCCGGCGACACCGCTCCGGGCAGCGCGAACGAGCGCTGGAACGGCCTGCTCGACGAGGTGCGCATCTGGTCGGTCGCGCGCACGCAGCAGGAGATCGCCGCTGGCATGAACCAGCAGATCCTGCAGGCGCCGGGCCTGAGCGCCAGCTACCTGATGAACGGCGACGGTCAGGACCAGTCCGGAAACGGATTGCACGCGACACTCGTCGCGAATCCGACGTTCGTCAACGTGCAGTCGCCGATCGGCCCGGTCGTGTACTGCACGGCGGGCACGACCACCAACGGCTGCGTGGCGAGCATCGCCGCGAGCGCCAACCCGCAGGTGTCGAGCTCGACCGGCTGCACGATCACGGTCTCGAACGCCGAAGGCCTCAAGACCGGCATCATCTTCTACGGCCTCGACTCGCTCCCGCAGGCGTGGTGCGCGAGCGGCGGCTCGAGCTTCCTGTGCGTCAAGGCGCCGACGCAGCGCACGTTCGTGCAGTCGACCGGCGGCACCGTGAACACGTGCAATGGCTCGCTCGTCCTCGACTGGGGCGCGTTCCAGTCGACCAACCTCGGCGGCCTCGGCCAGCCGTTCTCGGCGGGTGATTCGGTCTATGTGCAGGCGTGGTTCCGCGACCCGCCCGCTTGCAAGACAACGAGCCTCTCCAACGCCGTCGAGATGACCTACGCGCCGTAGTTGCCGACGAGTCGCGGAACCACCTCAGCCGCGCCGCGCGAAGCGCGCAGTTCGAGGCCGGACAGTCCTGCGGGGCTGTCCGGCGTCGTTGAGGGCGGCCCGGAAGCTTGCAGGCCCCACGAATCTTGCGGGCGTGGTAGGGTCGGAGCGCTCGCGGCGGAACCTGACGACAGGAGGCACACCTTGAAGCTCGAGAGCTGGATCGGAACGTTCGCGCTGGGCTTGCTCGCGGCGTGTGGAGGCGGTGGTGGGGGTGCCGGCAACGCCGGACCCGGCAGCCTCGAGGTGCTCGCGACCGACTCGCCGTTTGCGCACGAGATCGTGGAATCGGCCGACATCTGGGTGCGCGAGGTGCGCATCCGCGGCGGAGGCGAATTCACGACGCTGTACGACGGGCCTGCGGTGCAACTCGACCTCGCGAACCTGCGCAACGGCCTCGTGCGGCAGCTGGTGCAGGCCGACCTGCCTGCCGGCAGCTACGACGAGCTGCGCCTGACCGTCGAGCGCTCGCGGCTCGAGCTCGTCGACGGCGACGTGTTCGACTCGGACCTCGGCTCGATGAACCTGACGAGCACGGCGACCGCGGGCCTGCAGCTCGAGATCGATCCGCCGCTGCAGGTCTCGAGCGGCGTCGCGCGCACCCTGTTGCTCGACTTCGACCTGACGAAGACGTTCCACGCGGTCCCCGGCGCCGACCCGCTCAATGCGAGTTCGTACAACCTCATGCCCCACGTCTGGGTGAGCGTGATGTCGGAGACGGGCGAGCTGCGCGGCGTCGTGCGCGAGGACGACGGCAGCGGCGGGCTGGTCGGTGTCGCCGACGTGACGGTCTACCTGCTCGCGCCGGGCGAGCTCGACCCGCAAAACGCCCTGCGTTCCACGGCGACCGAGGCCGACGGCAGTTACGCCCTGATCGGCGTGATGCCCGGCACCTACGACGTGCTGGCCGAGCTCGGCACGCGCCAGGCGCGCCTGGACGGCGAGCAGGTCTTCCTCGGCAGCGTCAGCACCGTCGATTTCGTGCTGCCCTGAGGGCGGCGGGGCGTCCGCGCGAGTCCTTGCGGGTGCAAGGATTGCGTAGTTTTCGCGCCAGGACGCGCGCGCTGCACCCAAGGAACGAAACGCTGGTAGGCTGATGGCTCGCGCGGAGCCCGGAGGGGGCTCGCGCGGGACCGGCACCTTCCCGCGCGGTCGCTCGAACGCTCGTCCCACGCCTTGCCCCCCTGTTCTCGGAATGAGCTTCTTCGCGTCGACGCTTCTGGCGTCGTGTGTCGCGTTGTCTGTCCCCGTTCCCGTCGGTGACGCGGCGTTCTACGCCCAGCAGCGTTCCTACCCCACAGGACGCACCACCACGGCGCAGAGCTACTACCCGCAAGGGCACGTGCTCGCCGATCTCGACAACGACGGAGATCTCGACGCCGTCGTCGCCGCCGTCGGCAACTTCTCGGCCTCCAAGTTCGCGGTGCTGGAGAACACCGGGGACGGCTCCTTCCTTCCGCCGACATTCGTCTCCGTGTCGGGAGAGTGCGCCGGCGTCGTCGCGGCGGACTTCAACACCGACGGCTTCCTCGACCTCGCGTTCTGCGTCGGCGGGTATGGCACCGGGCTCGATCGCGTGGCCGTGTTCCGCGGCAACGGCAACCGCACGTTCCAACCCGAGGTTTCCGTGACCTGCGGGCGTGGCCCGACCGGAATCGCCGCGGCCGACGTGGATCGCGATGGCGACATCGACCTCGTCACCGCGAACTGGTACTGGAACGAGTCCGACGTCAGCGTGCTGCGCAACAACGGGACCGGCGGTTTCCCCGGGCGCAACGACTATCCGATCGCGGGCACGCAGCCCTATCAGGTCGCGGTTGGCGACCTGAATGGCGACACCTGGCCTGACCTCGCCGTCTCGCTGCGCGGAGCCAATCCTGCGGCCGCGATCCTGCTCAACAACCAGGCGGGCGCGTTCGGGACGCCGAGCAACTTGCCGCAACCGGCAGGTGCGGGCATCAACGACGTGCCCGGCATCGCGATCGCCGACATCGACAACGACGGAGACCGCGATGTGCTCGTCGCGCAGGGCGGAGCGGTGGGGTCCTGGGGTTCGATCGGCCTGTTCCGCAATCAGGGCAACGCGACGTTCGCCCCGCTGGCGGGGTACGCGGTCGACATCGGCTCAGGGCATGACTTCGCGATCGGGGACATCACCGGCGACGGCTGGCCGGACGTCGCGGTGACCGGCCACTCCGGAAACTACGGTTATTCCGTGCTTCCCGGAGACGGAAGCGGTTCCTTTGCGACGCAGCGCGGCTACCGCGCGGGCGAGTGGGCGCGGTCGGTTTCGATCGGCGACGTCGACGGGGATGGCGACCTCGACGTGACGGTGGCCAACTCTGGCTCGCTGACGCTGACGGTGCACCACAACGACGTGGGCGGGCTCGTCATGCCGCCGAGCGTTCCGGTCGGGGCCTTCGCGAGCGGCGTGGCGTCCGGGGACATCGACCACGACGGCGACGTCGACCTCGTGACCTGCGACACGCGCATCTGGCAGCTCTTCGGCGACGGCGCCCTCGGGTTCACTCCGTCCTTCCAGAACATGACCGGCGGCTCGCGCAGCTTCTGTCGCCTCGTCGACCTCAACGGCGATGGCTGGCTGGATGTGGTCGCGAAATCGAGCTCGATTCAGGTGGCATTCAACGAAGGAACCACGTTCCCCGGCTTTTTCCAGCCTTTCAACAACATCTCCGCGACGCTGGGGAACGCCAACGGGTTCGACTTCCTCGACTACGATCTCGATGGGGATCTCGACCTGTGCGCCACGGTGGTCTCCGGAACCAACCGCGTCGGCATCGTCCCGCGGCTCACGGCCACGACCTGGGGACCGGCGTTCTTCCTGAGCTCCGCGTCCGTCACCGGCGGAACCCCGATCGTGACCGGGGATTTCGACAACGACGGCGATCCCGACATCGTGTACGGCAATGGCAACGCGGTCGCCTGGCGCAACACGGGCGGCGGCACGTTCGCCGGGCCGATCCTGACGGCGGCGGCCGGCGGGTTCGTGCGCATGACCAAGGGCGACTTCGACGGCGACGGCAAGCTCGACCTCGCGGGCGTCAATTACGACTACAACGGCCAAGGCGAAAACCTCGTGGTGCTGCGCGGACTGGGGAACATGAGCTTCGCCACCCCGGTCACCTACCACGGCATGTTCTCGATCCAGTACGGGGGCACGACGGGGATCGACACGCTCGATTTCGATCGGGACGGCGACCTCGACATCGTGTGTGCGGCCTACGGCGACAACGATGTCGTGCTGTGGGAGAACAACGGCAGCGGCCAGTTCGCGTCGCCCATCGGTTATGGAGTGAACGGAGTGCCGACGGCCGTCCACGTCGCGGATCTCGACGCCGACGGCTGGTCGGATGTCGCGGTGCTGATCGGGACCGAGCCGCCGATCGGAGGGGCGGTGGCGATCCTGCGGGGGCGGGCGAACTCGGCGATTCCGCTGAGCTACTGCACGGCCGGGATGAGCTCGAGCGGGTGCACGCCGTCGATCACCGCCAGCGGCTCGGCGAGTGCGTCGCTCTCGAGCGGCTTCACGTTGTTCGTCACCGACGTCGAGGGGCAGCGACAGGGCCTCGTCTTCTATGGAGTGAGCGGTCGCGCCGCGCAGCCCTGGGGCTCGAGCCCGAGCTTCCTGTGCGTGAAGTCGCCTTACCAGCGGACTCCGGCGCAGGCATCGGGTGGAACCCCGGGGAGCTGTGACGGCGGCTTCGCGCTCGACTGGCTCGCGTACATGAACGCGGAGCCGACGGCGCTCGGCAATCCGGTGCTGCCCGGTCTCGTCGTCGACGCGCAGTGCTGGTATCGCGACCCGCCCAGCCCGATGGCGACCAACCTGTCCGACGCGATCGAGTTCACCGTCCAGCCGTGAGGCGCACCATGCGAATCCAGGACTTCCGTCGAATCGCCGTGCTGGCGCTGATCGCGGTGACGAGCTCACCCGGGCTGGCCGACTGCGGCTCGGTCTGGTACACGGGCTGGACCAACGACACGCTCGGCTCGAGCTTCGTGTACGGCAATCAGGTGCAGCGCGAGGTCGCCGACGACTTCGAGTACGTCGGCTCCGTCGTGCGAATCCTCGTGAGCGGCTCGGGGCCTTTCCCCAACCAGCCTACGCCGCTGCAGGGAGCCTGGATCCGCTTCTACGCGTGGACTCCGAATGGCCCCGGGGCCCTGCAACGGCAGGAATACCTGCCGGCCAACGATCCCAATCTGGGCGTGCTGCCGACTCCCTCCACGGTGGACATCCGGCTCGCGACGCCTTTCGCCGCAACCGGACGGCACTACGTTTCGGTGCAGCTCGATTACCCGCCGAGCGGCGGCTATTGGGAGCCGTGGGTCGGCTCCTCGACGCCGCCGATGCTCTCGCGCGCCTGGGTGCGCGACCAGCTGGCCGGCGGAAACTGGGGACCGCATCTCGACTTCCAAGGCAACGTCGTGGACCGCGACATGAGCTTCGAGCTCTACGGCGAGGACGGCGTCGCGACTTGCCAACAGGTCGAGGAGATGCCGACGCCGGTCCCCAACCCGGCCTACTCGATCCTGCGCGACGTCGACCTGCTCTCGGCGAGTGACGGCTGGGCCGTGGGGCACCACGAGGCGCTGGTCGCCGGGGCGACCGAGAGCCATGCGCTCGCGTTGCGCCGCAGCGGCTCGAACTGGCTGTCGGTACCGATTCCCAGTCCTTCGCCCTATCCCGGCGGCGGCAACGTCCAGCTGTGGGCGGTGGCGGGACTGTCGGCGAACGACGCATGGGCTGGCGGCACCCAGCGCATGCAGGTCAACGGCGGCTGGGTGAACCAGCAGCTGCTCGTGGAACACTGGGACGGCTCCGCGTGGACGGTGATGAACGCGCCACTCCCTCCCACGAGCGTCGGAGCGGGCTACGGCGGCGCGCACGTCTACGACATCGCCGCGCTCTCGGCCAACGACGTGTGGTTCGTCGGGCGCTGGGTGGGGCCCTACCCGGGGACGAGCTCGACGCAGCCGCCGCTGACGATGCACTGGGACGGCAACGACTTCGAGCTCGTCCCGGCACCGGTGCTCGGCGGGAGCTGCGTCCTCGAGGCCATCAGCGCCGTTTCGCCATCGGACATCTGGGCGGTCGGGAACGTGTCGAGCGCGACGACTCCCTATCCGTACGTGCTGCATTGGGACGGCTCGCTCTGGTCGCACGTCGTGATTCCGCCCGCCGGCGTGTACACGGGCGTGGTCGACGTGCTCGCGCTCTCCGCCAGCGAAGTGTGGGTCAGCGCCTACCGGGCGACGACGTCGGGGAACTTGCCGGTGCTGTTGCGCTTCAACGGCACGAGCTGGAGCCAGACGACGCCGCCGGTCGCGAGCTCGGCGATCTTCGGCACCAGCGCGAACGACCTGTACCTCGCGAGCGACCGCCTGCACCATTTCGACGGCAGCACCTGGGAGGTGCTCGCGGGTCCCGACTGCGTGGCGTCGCCGTCGTTCGCTGACCTCGACGGTGCCGCCGGCGAACTCGTCGCGGTCGGCCGGCAATTGGGAGCCGGGCTCGTGCCGCTCGCGGCGCGGCGATCGATGCTCGACTGCGACCAGTACACGTACTGCACGAGCTCGGTGACGATGAACGGGTGCGTCGCGACGATCTCGGCCGTGGGCACGGCGAGTGCCAGTGCGGCCAGCGGCTACACGCTGCGCGTGGACAGCGTCGAAGGCCAGCGACAGGGCCTTATCTTCTACGGCATCGACGGGCAGCTCGCGCTTCCGTGGTTCAGCGGGAGCACGAGCTACCTGTGCGTGAAATCACCGGTCCAGCGCCTCCCGGCGCAGTCCAGCGGCGGAGTGCTCGGTACGTGCAGCGGAGTCCTCGCGCGCGATTGGAACCTCTTCATGGCGAACACGCCCTCGGCACTCGGCCAGCCGCGCATCGTCGGGCAGACCTTCGACGCTCAGGCGTGGTTCCGCGATCCTCCGAGTCCGAAGACGACCAACCTGTCCAACGCGATCCACTTCACGCTGGCGCCTTGAGCGCGGACGCTCAGCTCGGACCCGCGTTGCTCACGCGCGCGTCGAGGGCCTGGCGCAGCAGGCTGCGGAAGGTGGTGCGCGTGTAGGGCTTGTGGAGGAATCCGAGCACGTCGTCGGAGCGCGGCAGCGTGGGCGGGGATTCGCTGAAGCCGCTGGAGAGCAGGACGCGGACGCGCGAGCCGCGCCGGCGCAGCTCGGCCAGCACTTCCTCGCCGCCGAGGTCGGGCATGACGAGGTCGAGCAGGATCAGGTCGAGCTCGTTCGCGTGGCGCTCGTGCAGCGCGAGGGCCGTGCGGCCGTCCTGCGCGACGAGCACGCGGCAGCCGAGCTCGCGCAGGAACTGGGCGGCGACGTCGGCGACGGAG
>JABWBL010000053.1 GCA_013360535.1 Planctomycetaceae bacterium | reverse complement strand
TCAAGATGCCACCGATGTAGTGGGAACGGACAGCACCAAAACGGCCCTGGCACACGCCCCAGGGCCGATCTCGACCGACAACCTTTCAAGTCAGGCTAGATCGTCCAGAACAAGCTCCACCACGCCGTCACCGGCATGACCGCGCCCGAGCTGATCGCCGCGCGCGCCGATGCGACCCAGCCCAACATGGGGCTCACGACCTGGAAGGGCGGCGCCGTGCAACGCGCGGACGTCACGGTCGCCAAGAACTACCTGCACGAGGACGAGATCTCGGAGCTCAACCGCATCGTCGTGATGTTCCTCGACTACGCCGAGGACCAGTCGCGCCGCAAGCAGGCGATCCACCTCGCCGACTGGGCGCGCAAGCTCGACGAATTCCTGCGCTTCAACGAGCGCGCGGTGCTCCCCGACGCCGGTCGCGTGAGCCGCGACGACGCCGACGACAAGGCGCACGCCGAGTTCGAGCGCTTCGCACAGCACCGCCGCGAGCTCGCCGAGGCCCAAGGCGAGGCCGACAACCTCAAGGCGCTGGAGGACCTCGCGAAGGAGCGGCCCAAGCGCAAGCGGCGCAAGCCCAAGGACGAGTCGTGAGCTTCCCGAGATACCCCAAGTACAAGCCCAGCGGCGTCGAGTGGCTCGGCGAGGTGCCGGAGCATTGGGACGTGAAGCGGCTCAGGAGGCTCGTCGGCCTGAATCCGTCCAAGTCCGAAACGGCCTCGATGCCGACCGATTCGCTGGTCTCCTTCCTCCCGATGGAGGCGATCGGTGAGAACGGGTCGATCGACCTGGAGCGGCAACGTGTGCTGTCCGAGGTTGCGTCGGGCTACAGCTACTTCCGCGACGGCGACGTGGTCATCGCGAAGATCACGCCGTGCTTCGAGAACGGAAAGGGAGCCTTGGTTCGAAGCCTGACGAACTCATGTGGATTCGGGACCACGGAGTTGATCGTGATGCGGCCCAACCCCGCGTCGATGGAGCCCGAGTTCCTGCACCGGCTTGTCACGTCAGACAGCTTCCGCAAGCTCGGAGAGGCGTCGATGTACGGCGCCGGCGGACAGAAGCGCGTGCCAGATGACTTTGTCCGCGAGTTCCCAGCGCCTCTGCCGCCAACGCCAGAGCAACGCGCAATCGCCGCGTTCCTGGACCGGGAGACGGCGAAGATCGACACGCTGATCGCGGAGCAGGAGAAGCTGATCGAGCTGCTCGCGGAGAAGCGCCAGGCCGTCATCTCCCACGCCGTCACCAAGGGCCTCAACCCCGCCGCCCCCATGAAGCCCTCCGGCGTCGAGTGGCTCGGCGACGTGCCCGCGCACTGGGGCACGATGCCGCTCATGCGCCTTGTCCCTGAGGAGAGGAGAATCATGTATGGCATCGTGTTGCCCGGTCCCGACGTGGATGTCGGGGTACCCATCGTGAAGGGTGGAGACGTGGCGCCTGGACGACTAACCCTGGACCAGCTCAAGCGAACGACGAATGAGATCGAAGCGAACTATGCCAGATCGAGGCTCAGGGGCGGCGACATCGTCTATTCGATCCGTGGGAGCATTGGTGACGCGGAGATGGTGCCCGCAGAGATCGAAGGGGCGAACATCACGCAGGACGTTGCCCGTGTAGCGCCGCGCCTCGAAGTCCACGGTCAATGGCTACTCCAGGCGCTTCGATCGACTGGAGTGTTTGCCCAACTCGACGCAACCGCAGGTGGTGCCACAATTCGCGGCATCAACATCTTCAGCCTTAAGCGCGCACAGATTCCAGTGCCACCGCTTCGCGAGCAAGTCGCGATTGCAAACTGGCTGGAACGAGTAGTCGCCGCTTCCGACGCGCTTTCCGCCGAAGTCGGCAGTGCCCTGCAACTTCTGAAGGAACGCCGCTCCGCGCTGATCTCGGCCGCGGTCACGGGCCAGATCGATGTCCGCAACGTCGTGCCGGAGCACGCCGCATGAGCCAACGAGCCAAGACGATCCAGATCTTCCTCCCGGGCGGCGATCCGCGAGGGATCCGCATCGCGGAGATCACCACGCGCATCGTGCAGGTGATCGAGGTGCCGCGCAGCTTGCTCGACGCGTTCCTTGCGATGCCCGAGAGCCGCAAGGTGGCCGTCTACTTCCTGTTTGGCGCCGGCGAGCAGGACGGCGAGCCGATGGTCTACATCGGCCAGACCGGCGATCTGCAGCAACGGCTCCCGTCGCACAACAAGTCCAAGGACTTCTGGGAGCGGGCGCTGATCCTCATCTCACGGACGGACAGCCTGACGCAGACGCACGCGCTGTATCTGGAATGGTTGTGCCTCCAGAAGAGCGACGAGGCGGGGCGCTACTCGGTGGAGAACGCGAACAGCGGCAGTCGACCGCACACTCCTGCGCCGCTGGAAGCGGACTGCGAGGAGATCTTCGAGACCGGCCACGCGCTGCTGGCGACGCTCGGGTTCCCGCTGTTCGATCCCGTCGGTCGCCGATTTGTCGCCCCCACCGCAACGACCTCCGCACCCGAGTCCATCGAGACGCCAGGCGCGACCTGGACCAGCGAGGAGTACGTCTGTCGGAGCTCCGACGCCAACGGTCGAGGTCTGTATACGCCAGAGGGCTTCGTCGTGCTCAAGGACTCTTACGGTCGCAGCGAGGTGGTGCCATCAATGAAAGGCATGCCATTGGAGCAGAACCGCAACGACCTGATCGCGCAGGGGGTGCTGGCGATCGAAGGAAACCGCGCGCGGTTCACCAAGGACTACCTATTCCGTTCCCCGAGCGCCGCCGCCGGCCTGTTGATGGGGCGATCCGCCAACGGGTGGGTGGAGTGGACGACGAAATCGGGCAAGACCCTCGATCAAGTAGTCCGCGGCAACCCTGATACGAGAGTCTCGCGGTGAGCCTCCACAAGGAAGTGAACTTCGAGGTCGAGATCTGCGAGCAGCTCGGGCGCCGCGGGTGGCTGTACGAGGCGGGCGACGCGGCGAAGTACGACCGGGCACGGGCGCTGTGGCCCGAGGACCTGATCGCATGGCTGAAGGAGTCGCAGCCCGAGGTGTGGGAGGCGCTCACGAAGAACCACGGCTCGAAGGCCGAGGCGACGCTGCTCGAGCGCGTGCGAGAGCAGCTCGACCAGCGCGGGACGCTCGACGTGCTGCGTTTTGGCATCGACATGCTCGGGTTGCGCAAGCCCGCGGCGTTGGCGCAGTTCAAGCCGGCGTTCGCGCTCAACGCCGAGATCCTCGCGCGCTACGGCAAGAACCGCCTGCGCGTGGTGCGGCAGGTGAAGTACTCGCTTGCGAACGAGAACTGCCTCGACCTCGTGCTGTTCCTCAACGGTGTGCCGGTCGCGACGGTCGAGCTCAAGACCGACTTCACGCAGAGCGTGCAGGACGCCATCGATCAGTACCGCTTCGATCGCGAGCCGCGGCCGAAGGGGCAGGCCGTCGAGCCGCTGCTCTCGTTCCCGCAGGGCGCGCTCGTGCACTTCGCGGTCTCCAACCGCGAGGTGTACATGGCGACGCAGCTCGCGGGCCCGGCGACGAAGTTCCTGCCGTTCAACAAGGGCGACAACGGCGGCGCTGGCAACCCGCCCAACTCGGGCGGCGGGCATCGCACGGCGTACCTGTGGGAAGAGGTGTGGGAGCGCGAGAGCTGGCTCGAGATCCTCGGGCGCTACCTGATCGGCGAGCGCGACAAGAAGCAGAAGCCGTCGCGCACGATCTTCCCGCGTTACCACCAGCTCGACGCGACGCGCAAGCTGCAGGCGGCGGTGCTCGCCGACGGGCCGGGCACCAAGTACCTGGTCCAGCACTCGGCGGGCTCGGGCAAGACGAACTCGATCGCGTGGACGGCGCACTTCTTCTCGGAGCTGCACGACGCGCAGGCGAAGAAGGTTTTCGACAGCGTGCTGGTCGTGTCCGACCGCAACGTGATCGACGCGCAGTTGCAGGATGCGCTGTTCAGCTTCGCGCGCACGACCGGCGTGGTCGCGACGATCACGGGCGAGAGTGGGTCGAAGAGCAAGGAGCTGGCGGAGGCGCTCTCGGGCACGAAGAAGGTCGTGGTGTGCACGATCCAGACGTTCCCGTTCGCGCTGGAGGCCGTGCGGGACCTCGCGGCGACGCAGGGCAAGCGCTTTGCGGTGATCGCGGACGAGGCGCACAGCAGCCAGGCCGGCGAGGCGGCGGCGAAACTGAAGGCGGTGCTGTCGGCGGAGGAGCAGAAGGAACTCGACGACGGCGGCGAGGTGAGCGGCGAGGACGTGCTCGCGGCGCAGATGAGCTCGCGCGCGGACGACCGCGGCATCACGTTCGTCGCGTTCACGGCGACCCCGAAGAACAAGACGCTCGAGATCTTCGGCACGCGGCCGGACCCGACGCGCAAGCCCGCCGCCGACAACATCCCGCGGCCCTTCCACGTGTACTCGATGCGGCAGGCGATCGAGGAGAAGTTCATCCTCGACGTGCTGCGCAACTACACGAGCTACTCGGTGGCGTTCAAGCTGGCTCACCGGGGCGAAGAGCAGGACTCGACCGAGGTCGAGCGCAGCGCGGCGCTCAAGAAGCTGATGGGCTGGGTGCGCCTGCACCCCTACAACATCGCGCAGAAGGTCGAGGTGGTGGTCGAACACTTCCGCTCGCACGTGGCGCCGCTGCTCGGCGGGCGCGCGAAGGCGATGGTGGTGGTCGGCAGCCGCGTCGAGGCCGTGCGCTGGAAGCTCGCGATCGACAAGTACATCCAGTCGAAGCGCTACGCGATCGGCACGCTGGCGGCGTTCTCGGGCGAGGTGAACGACCCGGAGTCGTCGCCGGATCCGGTGAGCGAGCACTCGAAGCTCCTCAATCCCAACCTCAACGGCCGCGACATCCGCGAGGCGTTCAAGGGCGACGATTACCGCATCCTGCTCGTCGCCAACAAGTTCCAGACGGGGTTCGACCAGCCGCTCCTGTGCGGCATGTACGTCGACAAGCGGCTCGCGGGCATTCAGGCCGTGCAGACGCTCTCGCGCCTCAACCGCGCGCATCCGGGCAAGGACACGACGTTCGTGCTCGACTTCGTGAACGATCCCGAGGAGGTCCTCGAGGCGTTCCAGATGTACTACGAGACGGCGGAGCTGTCGGGCACGACGGATCCCGATCTGGTGTTCGACCTGCGTGCCAAGCTCGACGCGACCGGCCACTACGACGACAACGAGGTCGAGCGCGTGGTGAAGGTGGAGTTGGATCCGAAGGCGCGGCAAGGCGATCTGGTGGCGGCGCTCGAGCCCGTGTTCGATCGGGTCATGCGCAAGTACAAGGCCGCGCGCGACGCGCTGCAGGTTGCGCGGCAGCGTGGCGACAAGAACGCCGAGACCGCTGCGCAAGAGGAACTCGACGCCCTTGTGCTCTTCCGCGGCGACATGGGCGCCTACCTGCGGCTCTACACGTTCCTGTCGCAGATCTTCGACTACGGCCAGACGGCGCTCGAGAAGCGCGCGATCTTCTACAAGCGCCTGATTCCGCTGCTCGACTTCGAACGCGAGCGCGCCTCGATCGACGTCTCGAAGGTCCAGCTCACGCACCACGCGCTGCGCAACAAGGGGACGGCGAACCTCGGGCTTCTGAGCAACGCCGGAATCCTGATCGACCCGCATCAGGACGCTGGCGCCGGTGCCGTGCAGGAGAAGGAGAAGGCGTACCTCGCCGAGCTGATCGAGCGCGTGAACGAGCTCTTCTCCGGCGACCTCACCGACAGCGACAAGCTCGTCTACGTCAACGAGGTGCTGCGCACCAAGTTGCTCGAGTCCCCCACGCTCCAGCAGCAGGCCGCCAACAACTCGAAGGAGCAGTTCGCCGCCTCGCCGGACCTCTCGAAGGGCCTCGTCGACGCGATCATGGAGTCCTACGACGCCCACACGTCGATGAGCCAACAGGCCCTCGATTCGAAGCCCGTGCAGGACGGCCTCTTGCGCCTGCTGCTCGACTACGCCGGCCTCTACGAGGCGCTGCGCAAGCGGGCGACGGGATAGATCCTCGCGCGAGAAATCAGTCTCGAAGCGAGCTGTTGACGGCCGGGGCGCAACGCCGACGCTTAACCGTCCGCGAGGTAGCCCCAAGCCTCGGCATCGGCCGTGCTCCACAGGTTCGAGTCACTCACCTCGATCAGCGAACCGGCGGGGATCGAGAACCCTCTCGGGACCTCACGCATGCTGGTTCCGTTCCCAACAACGTCGCTGTTGTTGCTGGCATTCATCATCCCCGAGAACGCTCTTAGCTCCGTCACGCCGCCGATCTTGAGCTCCACGGTCCCGAAGCCGAGCGAGTTGCTTGCCGGATTCCGCGTCCCCAAGGCTGTGACCACGAACCACTTGTTGGCAGGAACGATGAAGGGCGTTCCTTCTCGGATCCGCACCATGTCCTGCGGGCGAATGAGTGCCTGCGGTGACGGTCGCGCGAGCGACGGGACCGCGGGTTGCGGCGACTGGGCCATCGAGACGAACGCGAGCACGGTCAGGCCAACACCGACGAGCAGCGACGACGGACAAAGCGTGATGGGCTTCAATGGAGACCTCAATCAGGAGTCGGAGGCGCTCACGATGCGACGCAGTCACGCCGCATGGCGGGCGATAGGAAGGATCGATTGGACCGTCCGCGCAACGAGGATCAGCCTCCCGGCGGTTTCGAAGCGCGGTGACGGTACCTGTCGGAGTGGAAGCCTAGGGAGGCCGCGAGTCCAGCGGTACTGAGATCCGCGCGTCTGCTGGAACGTGCGCCTGCAACGCCGGCAGAGCAGCCACGAACCAAGTCCCGAGAGCGTGCGAAGCCGTGAGTGGCGCGCGACGCGCTGACGCCGGTCCTCACTGCAATGGGAAGCGCGGTCGAAGAAGGGGCAAGCGAATTCGCGAGGGTGAGAGCGTTCCATGCCGCGATTCCGAGCGTTGGCGGGCGGTCGGGTCCCGGCCATCGTGGGCCCGGCACGGGCGACCACATGCCGATCGTGCGCAGGACTGAGCTCCTCAGTGGCTTGGGCGGCCATCGCCAACACGTCCCGCTCCGCTCGCCTGACGCGGGAGCACCCGCACGCACGGCCCGCCGGAATGGGACGGCGGATTGGAGCATGCGCCGGGTGCTCGTAGTTTGCGGGAGCACGGGGACCACAGTCGGCGGACGAGCCCATCGGCCGCGGCTCGGCACGGCGAAGCCGGTGGAGCTTCTGGAGCGAATCGAGGTCCGGCAGCGGGGCGAGTTCTCGACTTCACGGCCCGTTGGCGAGGAATCCAACCACCTTGAGAGTCAGGGGCGACGGAACGTTCCTCCGTGTGGAACTCGCTCGATTCGCCCGACCACCGGGCTGAGGACGTCCACGAAGTCCTCGGGCTCACTTGCCGAGCGAAGAACGGCGAAGCACCGGATCTCAGCGTTTGGGAAGGCCATGGCCAGCCGACTCGCCGCCGCGAGCAGCGTCGCGCCGCGTGTGATCACGCCATCGACCAAGACGAGGCGTGTCGGCATGAGCCCGCCGGAGACGACGCGCAGGCTCTCGAACTGCTCTTCCACCGAAGGGTGAGCCGCGGCAGCAGACCACGCCGCCTTGGGCAAGGCCCGCGCACCGAGTAGGACAAGAACGACGCGAATTCGGCCTCAGAAAGGAGCATCGACGGGCTCGGACGAGGGCAGCTGAGGCAGCTGCTCGAGCAGATCCTCTGTCCTCTCCAGGACCTGCGCACCGTACTCCAGCATCTGCCGGGGCCACGCCAGCGCGGGATTGTCCACCACGGATTTCATCAGGAACAACGACTTCCCAGTCGCAGCATCTCCCAGCCCTGCGAGAGCGAGTCGCTCGACTCCCTGGCCTCGACGATGACCGAGGCGTGAGAGACGGGCGCCATCGTTCGATTGCGAAGCACGAAGTTGCTGCGATGAACGGGCTGTCCGAGCGGGAACTGCGACACGACCAGATGCTTCGTCGCGATCTCGCTCTGCAGGCCCGCGTTCGACCTGGGGTTGCACTGGTCCAGCGGTGTGCCGATGACTGCGACCGTCCGTCCGCCTCGTTCGATCGCGGCCGTGTGTGCCGCGGTGTCGATCCCGCGGGCGAGCCCGCTGGTCACGCAAACCTCTCTGGCCGCCAGCTCATGGGCGAGCCGCTGCGCACGCCGCAACGCAAGCTCGGATGCGTCCCGGGATCCGACGATCGCGACCCGATGGCGGTCGCGAAGCAGCTCGGGCCAACCGGACGTGTACAGCTGCCTGGGCGCGTGGCGGCGCTCGACGTCGTTGAGAGGGCCCAGGGCCTCTTCCGGAGCAAAGGCCTCACCGGTGACTCGTTCGGGGGGGTTCATCTCACGGCTCGCGGGTGTGGTTACCTGACCGGCGGTTCCACGCGAACGCTCAGCCCCCGCATCATGGTGCACGTTGCGGGAACGGTTGAGGGAGCAGCCGACCGGGGACATGTCGAGACGGGCCGTCGCTGATCCGGCCAAAGAGCAATCGAGCGAATCGCGGCGAGGCCGGCGCCCTGAAAGTGGGCGAGCACGACGCGAGCCGCCGGGGGGAGCGAGAAATCTTGGCAGTCGGTGAGGCGGGCGGGCGCTTGGAGGGAGCAAACTGACGGGTGGCGGCACGAGGGGGTTCTGCGCGCGCGCTGGAACGCGCGGCGGAGGATCTGCGCTCGGGCCGAGCTCGACGGTGGCCGGGCCGGTGCCGGCGGAAGTCCCCCCAACTCGAATTCTTGCCCAAAGTGCAGAGATGACCCGCAGAGCAGCTGAGATCTTCGGCGAAGTGCGCGAGCTCCCGGTGGAGCGGCGTGAGGCGTATTTGGCGGGCGCGTGCGGCACGGATGAAGGGCTGCGGGCCGAGGTCGAGGCGCTGTTGAAGGCGGACGTTGATGCGGGGCAGTTCATGGCGTCGCCGACCGCGGAGCGCGCGGCGGTGGCCGGGGGGCCGGCGGCGGAGCAGGCGGGAGCGCAGATTGGTCGCTACCGGTTGCTCGAGCTGATCGGCGAGGGCGGCATGGGCACGATCTGGATGGCGGAGCAACGCGAGCCGGTGAGGCGGCGCGTGGCGCTCAAGCTGATCAAGATCGGGCTCGACACGAGGCAGGTGATCGCACGCTTCGAGGCCGAGCGGCAGGCGCTCGCGATGATGGAGCATCCCAACATCGCGAAGGTGCTCGATGCGGGCGCGACGGAGCTCGGCCGGCCGTACTTCGTGATGGAGTACATCAAGGGCGTTCCGATTCTCGAGTACTGCGACCGCGAGCAAGTCGACACGCGCGCGCGGCTCGAGCTGTTCGCGAAGGTGTGTCAGGCGATCCAGCACGCGCACCAGAAGGGCGTCATCCACCGGGACATCAAGCCTTCGAACGTGCTGGTGACGCTGCACGACGGCGTGCCGGTGCCCAAGGTGATCGACTTCGGCATCGCGAAGGCGACCAACGCCGAATTGACGAGCAAGACGCTCTTCACCGAGCACCGCCAGATGGTCGGCACGCCGGCGTACATGTCTCCCGAACAGGCCGAGATGGGCGGCCTCGACATCGACACGCGCAGCGACATCTATTCGCTGGGAGTGCTCCTGTACGAGCTGCTCACGGGGACGACGCCGTTCGACATCAAGGCGCTGCTCGAGAGCGGCTTTGGCGAGATGCTGCGGGCGATCCGGGAGGACGAGCCGCACAAGCCGAGCACGCGCATCTCGTCGCTCGGCGAGACCGGCACGCGCATGGCGCTGCAGCGCAACGTCGACCTGAAGCGACTGAGCGGGATGTTGCGCGGCGACATCGACTGGATCGTGATGAAGTGCCTCGAGAAGGACCGCACGCGCCGCTACGAGACGGCGAACGGCCTCGCGGCGGACATCCAACGGCACCTGAACGACGAGCCGGTGACGGCGGGCGCGCCGAGCGCCGCCTATCGGCTGCAGAAATTCGTGCGGCGCCATCGTGGCAAGGTGCTCGCGGGCTCGGCGATCGCGCTGGCACTCGTCCTCGGTGTGATCGGCACGTCGGTCGCGCTGGTGCGTGCGCTCGAGGAGAAGGAGCGCGCGGACGCGGCGGTGCTCGCCGAAGGTCTGGCGAGAACCACTGCGCAGCAGAATGAGCAGCGGGCCGTCGAGCAGGCGCTGCTCGCGGCAGCGGCGCAAGCAGAGGAGGCTCAGGCGCGTCGCCGAGCCGAGACGATCCGCGATTTCGTCGTCGCTGCGCTGCGGGCGGGTGATGCGGCCCACGAAGGCGGTCGCGCCGACGCCACGATCGTCGAGGCCATGGACGCGGCGATCGCCGACCTCGACCTCGGCCGCTTCCGCGACGATCCAGCCACCGCCGCCGACCTGCGGCTGACGATCGCCAACATCCTGCGCACCAATGGCCGCTACGACGCGGCCTTGGCGCAGGCCGAAGCGGCGCTGCGGGCGGAACGCACGCTCCACGGCGGAGATGCGCCGGGAACCGCGGCCGCCTTGTGCGAGATCGGAAGCTGCCTCGATCGCCTTGGCCGTGGCGAGGAGAGCGAACTTCGCGCGCGCGAGGCGCTCGAGATGTACGAACGCCTGTACAGCGGCGACAACTACCACGTCGCCGCCTTGCGCAGCAACCTCGGCGACAGGCTGCGCCAGCAGCGTCGCAACGACGAGGCGCAGCCGTTGCTCGAGAGCGCCGTGGAGATGCTGCGGCGGCTCGACAAGGGCGCTGAGCTCGCGAAAGGACTCGGCAACCTCGCGCAGCTGCGCGAGACGCTGGGCGACGACGACGGGGCCCTGCGTTTCTACGAGGAGGCGCTCGCGGTGCATCGGCGCGAGCACGCCGGCGACCACCCGGATCTCGCCGTCGCGATCAACAACCTGGCCGTGTTCTGCGCCGGCATCGGCGAGACGGAGCGCGGCGAGACGCTGCTCGCGGAAGCGCTGGAGATGCGGCAGCGCATGTTCCGCGGCGATCACCCGGTGGTTGCCGAGTCGTTGCTCAACCTCGCTTTCCTGCGCGCGACCAACGGCGAGCCCGAAGCGGCGCTGCCGATGCTCGAGCAGGCCCTGGCGATGAACCAGCGGCTGTTCCCGGACGGACATCCCAATCTGGCGCATGGCCTCTACACGCTCGGCACCACTCGACTGGCCGCTGGCGACGTCGTGGCGGCGGAAGGAGCCTTCGACCGCTCCCTCGCAATGCACCGCACGCTGTTCGAGGGCGACCACATCGGCACCGCGATGAGCCTCGCCAAGCGCGGCCGCGCGCGCGCCGCACAGGCCGACAAGGCAGCGGGCGCACGCAGCGATTTCGACGAGGCGCTGGCGATGCTGCGCCGCATGCCCGAAGGCCGACCGCCGCTGTGCGAGGTGCTCTGGAGCTCCGCGCAACTCCGCCGCGCCGGCGGCGACCTGTCCGGTGCGCTTGCGGAGTTCGAGGAGCTCGTCCCACTGGCCGAGTCGGTCTTCGCCGCCGATTCGCCGCGCCTTCCGACCTATCGCGAGGCTCTGGAGGCTTGCCGCAAGGCCGTCAGCGCCACGGGACGCTGACCCGCAGGCCTCACCTCGGTCGGGATCGATCGATCTCGAGTGGGTTGGGGCCACGCACTGAAGGGAATTCGTTCGGCGCAGGGCCGACCCTCAAGCAGCTCCGCACTTGCACCCCAAGGTGAGGCGCTGTCGGGAGCTCTGCGGCGTGCAGCGCGAGGGCAAGGCACACGATCCGGAATCCGAGCTTTCTCCGACGCACGCTGGGGATTTGAGAACCTGAGCGCTCCGAAGAGCGCGGGCTCGCTCGCCGTCGAGAGGTCGATTTCGAGCGGAACTCCGCGAGCTCGATTCAGGACTGCAACATCCGAAGTTTCAACACGGGACCACGAAGGTGGACAGGCGCCTTCGCGTCGATTCCTCGGGCAAAACCTGGTGAAGCGCGCCGCCCGGCAGGTCCGTGAAATCAGACCGGCCGCGCTCCGGGGTGGGAGCGCGGCCGGATTGGGAGGGACGAGACGCGTGCGTTCGCTACTTGGTGTTGTAGCGGGTGCCGCGGCGCTGGCCGGTGGTCTTGAGCTTCTTGGCCTCGATCAGCTTCTTGATCGGGAGCTTGAGAACCTTGGTGGCCTTGCCCATGCCGCGACCGATTTCCTCGATCGACTGGCCGGGGTTCTTGGAGATGTAGTCGTACATCTGAGCGGCGAGCTCGGTGACGTCTTCGCTCGAGCGCTTGCCGCGCTTGCCGGTCTTGCGCGCGGCCTTCGGCGCGGCGGCCTCGGCGGGAGCCGCGGCG
>JABWBL010000052.1 GCA_013360535.1 Planctomycetaceae bacterium | reverse complement strand
AGCGCGCTGCCCGACCTCGCGCCGCTCGCCAACAACCAGTTCCAGACCACCGTGCACCCCGAAGAGAACATGGTGGTCAACGGTTCGTTCGAGATGGGCGTCAACGCCTTGAACCAGACCGCCATCCCGGGCTGGACCGTGACGAGCGGCAACGTCGATGTCTGGAGCGGCTACTTCACGCCGGACGGCTCGTCGACGCACCTCGAGCTCGACGGCACGCCCGGCCCCGGGGCCGTGGAGCAGACCATCACCGGGCTCGCGGCGGGCCAGCCGTACGCCTTCGAGTTCGACTACGGCTCGCAAGGTGGGGTCGGCGACCAGGCCCGCGTCCGGGTCCAGACGTCCGGCGGCAGCGACCTCATCGACCAGACGCTGATGAGCCCCAACGGCGACCCGAACACCAAGGGCTGGCAGCCCTATCGCCAGACCTTCACCGCACCCGGCGACGGCATCGTCAAGCTGCGGTTCGAGAGCCTCAACACCAACGGCAACAACCTTGCCGGCTTCAATGTCGACGACGTGCGGGTGACGAGGCGGCTGACCAACTTCCTGGCCAACGGCGGCTTCGAGTCGGGCCCCATCCGCGCCAACGCCACCGCCGACATCCCGGGCTGGACGGTGACGGCGGGCAACGTCGACGTGTGGAACGCCTACTTCCGGCCGGATGGTTCGAGCCGCTACGTCTATCTCGAGGGGAACACCCCCGGCACCATCAGCCAGACGGCCACCGGGCTGACCGGCGGACAGCTCTACACGCTCACCTTCTTCTACTCCAGCGAAGGCAACGTCTCGGAGCAGGCCAGCGTCAAGCTCATCGACTCCGGGAGCGTGACCTTCCTCAACCAGACCGTCACCTCGCCCGGCGACCCGAACGTCCGCGGCTGGCAGACCCATCGCACTACGTTCACCGCGCCTCCGGACGGGGTCGTCGAGGTCGAGCTGCAGGGGCTCAACAGCAACGGCAACGGCGCGCTCGGACTGGCCGTCGACGACGTCCGCATCGCCGCCGCGCCGCTCAACCACGTCGCCAACGGTGACTTCGAGTCTGGCCCGACGGGCCTCAACATCGCCAGCAACGCCATCCCGGGCTGGACGGTGACCACCGGACCGGTCGACGCCTTCGGCCCGGGCCTGCTCTACGGCAAGGCGATCGACCTCAACGGCACGCCGGGCGACGGCCAGATCGACCAGGTGGTGACCGGGCTCGCGGCCGGCCAGGTGTATGCGTTCCAGATGAACTTCGTGTCCAACGGCAACGACACGCGCACCGCCGACGTGCGCCTGCGCGACTCCGGGGCGGCCATCATCTTCAGCCGCCGCCTGACCTGCGACCACGACCTCGGCTCGGAGGGCTGGTGCACGCTGCGGCACACCTTTGCCGCACCGGGAGACGGCCAGGTCGAGATCGAGATCGAGAACGTCGAGACCGACGGGAACACGTCGCTCGGCATGGTGGTCGACAACGTCGCCATCACCCGCGACGTCAACTTCGTCGTCAACGGCAACTTCTCCAGCGGCCCGACCGGGTTGAACCAAGGGCACATCCCGGGCTGGAACGTCGTCGACCAACCCGACATGCACGACGGCTACTCGGGATCGGAGTACCGCTTCGCGGTGGACCTCAACGGGACGCCCGGCAACGCGGGCCTGCGGCAGAACCTCGTCGGCCTCACCGCCGGGGCGACCTATACGCTGCGCTACTGGTACGCGTCCACCGACAACACGGTCAAGACCTTCAAGGTGCGCGCGCTGCCCACGTCGGGCCCGGCGCTGATCGACCTCACCCAGAGCACGCTCGCCGTCCAGCAGCCGGGCAACGGCGGCTGGCGCGAGGCGCGGCACACGTTCACCGCCCCGGCGGACGGGCGGGCGAGCATCGTCTTCCAGGACATCGAGAGCGACGGCAACACGAGCTACGGCGCCCTCATCGAGAACGCCTTCCTCGTCGAGGTGGTGTTCTCGTGGCCCGGCCTGTCCGCCTACGGCGCCGCCGCCGTCCTCGCCAAGGACTTCAACCAGCAGATCGCCGTCGGGAGCGAGCACCAGCTCGGATGGCTCGGACGTCGCGGGCGACAGGTGGACCTGCCCCCAGAGCCCGGGTGCCGTGGCCTGCACGAGCAACACCGAGCGCGACTTGGCGATCCAGACTCGTCCCTCTTCGTCGCTCGTGCTGACGAGACCGCTCTGCAGCACTCCCTCGAACTGCCCCTGGCTGTCGAGCGAGTACCTGGAGGAGTCCTTCGTGAGCCACTCCCAGCTCGCCCAGCGCACCTCGGCGCCCGCGACGGGCTCGAAACGCTCGCAATCGACCACACGCACGAGGATGGAATCGGTGGGGGATGGAGACGAGATCGTCGGAGCGGTTTCGGGCGCGATCTCACGAGCGGAGGAGTTCTCGGAGACTTGCGCGGAAGGTGTCGCCTTGTCCGTGCCCGCGAGTGGTTCGCGCACGAGCTCCGCGCCTGTCGCGGCGTCGAGTTGCGCGCTCTCGCCGTCGCGATCGCGCGACAGGAACACGAGAACGAACACAAGCGCGAGCGCGGCCAGCGCTGCGAGACCACGCGACAGCAAACGCTTCAACTGGGCTCCTTCTCCGCAAGAATTTCGACGCAACGGCTCACCGTCTCGCCCGGGGCCGAGGTTTGTACCTCGCCGCCGTGCCCACAGACAGTGGAGGAGTTGCGGCCATCGGGGCGCGCGCTCATCTGCGTCTCGCTCTCACCTCGGCGACGGCGGCCTCGACAACTTGAGACTTCGCGTCGAGTACGCATTCGACGTCCTCGTGGCCGACGACGAGTTCGACTTGGCTCAGCACGGTCTGGCTGCCGCGCACGAGCCACTGCACGATCCACTTGCCGGGGCCACCCAAGCGCAAGTAGGCCTCGCGGTCGGACTGGATCGTTGTGCGTGCGAGTGGCGAGCCCTCGAGCGTGGCTTGCACTACGTAGACGAGTCCATCGCCCGCTTCCGGCAGGTGATCCGGCACGCGGAGCAGGACCGCAGGAGTGCGTTCGAGCTTGAGCACGTCGCCGGAACGCACGCCGACGAAGCTCGCCGCAGCGTAGCCGTCCGCGCTGAGGCCGAGCTCGAGCGTAGTGTCGTGCGTGAGCATGCTGACATAGCCCGAGGACGTGAATTGCCAGCCCGAACCTGCGCGGGAGTAACGCGAGACTCGGACGGTCCGCAACGGCATGCCGTCGCTGCCGACGACGCGAAAGCTGAACTCGCGCACGAGTCCGCGCAGGTCGATCGCGGCGAGCCGCGGGTCTTTCGCATCGCTCACGCCCGGGATCGTCACGAGCGGCTCGGGACCGAGGCCATCGACCCGCACCACGACGTCGACGGGCTCGGAGGAACGGCGCTGGATCGCGAAGCGACCGAACGCGTCGATCGTTCCGGCGCCGGCACCAGCGCTGATGCTCACGCGCTCGACGGCCTCCGGCGCGGGCACGAGGACGCGACCGCGCAAGACTTCGACTTTGCGTTGAAGGATCAGCACCACGTCGTTCGCGCCCGGCTCGAAGGGCACCTGCACACCCGCGTCGAATCCCAGCGCGAACGCGCGGACCGAGTAGGGTCCGCTCGGATCACGGGCGCACAGCTCGAAGCGGCCTTGAGCATCGCATCGCGCTCCGCGCACGTTGTCCTCCTCCCATTCGGCGCCGGCGCCGTAGCCGAGCTCAGCCCCGCTCTCGCTGACCGGCTCCTCGGGCATCCTGTGGAGCAGGGTCACGCTCGCACCGGGCACGGGTGCGCCGTTCTCGTCGAGCACGCGACCTGCAATGAGCCTGGGCGCGGGCGTGAGCCTGATCTCGCCGACTTCGACATCGCCTGTCGCGCTCTCCACGCGAGCGGTCGCGATTCCTTCGAGAGCCTGCTTCGGCAAACGCGCGAGCAGCACCCGTTCCCGTGGCTCGCCTTCGAGCTTGCGGGTCAGCGGCACCTGGAATCGCCCCGCCTCATCGGTGGTCGCCACCAAGTCCGACCGATGCGAAGGCAAGTGAACGAACTCACGCAGCGAAAGCACGAGTTCCGCCCGCGCGAGCGGCTCGCCCCGTTCGTCGAGCACGCGGCCGGCAAGCGTCGACTCGGCCAGGCAAAGCCTCGAAGAGACGACCATGCGTTCCCCGGCTGTGCGCGGGCCCGCGACCTGCGTTCCCGCGCAGTCGTCGCTGGCGCCGACCACCGGAAAGCAGGCGATCCAAAGCGAAGCTCCGAGCGGAACGTGCCCGAACGTCGCCATGCCGTCGATCGCGGGCTCCCTCTTCACGGAATGCCGCGCGCCCGGCAGGCTCACCGTGAGTTGCACGTCCGCAGGAATGGACACGAGCGCGCCCGCCGAATCGACGACGTTCACGACCACCGTGCCCGACGGTCGCAGCACGAGTTGCACCGGCAGCGTGGGCCAAGGCGAAAGTTCGACCAGCGCGCGCGGTGCATCGGGGTCCGCAGTCAGGGCCGTGACAAGCAGCGGGCCCTGCGTCGCGCTCGCGAGCAGCAGCGCACGCGCGTGGGGGATCCGAGCCACTCCGTCGAGCCCGGTAAACGCGTGCGCCTTGATCGAGCCTTGCAGGTCGCTCGCCTTGCGCACGCCGACACGAACGCGAGCGACTGGCGCGCCTGCCGGATCGACGACATCGACACGCAGGTCGCCGTCGGGTGCGAGCACAAGCTCGAGCGTTTCCGGCGACGCCGGCGATGCATAGATCTGGCCCCACAGGCCGGGAAGCGACGCTTGCACGAGCAGCACCGAGCGCGCGGCCTCGATCCCGACCAACCCCTGCTCGTCGGTTGTTCCGACCAGCCCGCTCTCGCGCACGCGCGCCTCGAGGCCCGGGCTGTCGAACGTGCTCTTCGGGCCCTCGCCCCAGATCCAGTCCAGGCTCGCCCAGCGCACCTCCGCACCCGCGACGGGCTCGAAGCGTTCGCAGTCGACGACGCGCACGAGGATGGAGTCGACGGGGGATGGAGAGGAGGTCGTCGGAGCGGTTTCGGGCGCGATCTCACGATCGGAGGAGTTCTCGGAGACTTGCGCGGAAGGTGTCGCCTTGTCCGTGCCCGCGAGCGGTTCGCGCACGAGCTCCGCGCCTGTCGCTGCGTCGAGTTGCGCGCTCTCGCCGCCGCGATCGCGCGACAGGAACACGAGAACGAACACCAGCGCGAGCGCGGCCAGCACCGCGAGACCACGCGACAGCAAGCGCTTCAACTGGGTTCCTTCTCCGAAGGAATTTCGACGCAACGGCTCACCGTCTCGCCCGGGGCCAAGGTTTGTACCTCGCCGCCGTGCCCACCGACAGTGGAGGAGTTGCGGCCGTCGGGGCGCGCTCTCATCTGCGTCTCGCTCTCACCTCGGCGGCGGCGGCCTCGACATCTCCAAGTTTCGCGTCCAACACGCACTCGACGTCCTCCTCGCCGACGACGATCGATTCGACTTCCAACGACTTCTCGCTGCCGGCGAGGCGCCACCCGAGGTGGCATTCGCCGGGAGATCGCACGTCGAGCTTGCTCTCGCGCCCAGCCAGGATTTCGGCCACGTCAAACCCCGAACCGCCGCCCGTGTTCGCAAAGACGAGGTAGGTGAGATCCCCCTTGGCCTCGGGGAGAGTGTCGGGGATGCGCAGCCGGATCTGGGGGTAGCGCGCGAGCTGCAGGCGAGCGCCGTTCGTGACGTCATGGAACGTCTTCGGAGGCAATTCGTTGGGCACGAGTCGCACCGTGAGCCGCGGCTCGCTCTCGTGCAGCGCGGCGGGAACGAGCACGAGCACCGAGGGACCCGAGGTGAATTTCCAGACCATCCGCTCGGGCAGGGCCGCCGAGACGTCGAGCATTCGCACCGCGCCACCGGGCGGAGCGAGGACCTCGAAACGCAGCTCGCGCACGAGCGGTCGCAGGTCGATCGCCTGCAGTCGCGGATCGTGCGGGTCGCGGAGGTCGGCGATGCGGACGAGCGGGATCTCGGCGCTCGAACTCTCGCCGTCCGTGAAGATCTCGAGGTCGATCGGCTCGTCGTCCTTGCGCTGGAGCTCGAAGCGCCCGACGTCGCGCCAGCGGAGCGTGGCGGAACCGCACTCGAAGCGCAGGTGTTTCGTCGCGTCGTGGCTCTCGACGAGCACGCGTCCGAGGAGCGGAGGAACGCCGGCTGGAAGCACGACCTGCAGGTCCGTCGCGCCGGGTTCGAACTCGACGGGCTTCGCAGCACGCGGGCCACGCGCGGCGACGAGACGCAGCTCGGAATCGTCGAGGTTCCGGCGCAGGACGAAGCGCCCGTCGCGTTCCGATTCGAAGGACTGGCTGCGATCGAGCTTCCACTCGCCCGCCTCCGCGTCGGCAGCGCGCGGTCGTTTCTCGATTCCGAGGGTGGCACCGCCGACGCCGCGCCCGTGCTCATCGACGACACGCCCGCTCGCGAGGAGCGGCAGCTCGGTGAGCAGCACGTCGCCGATGTGGAATTCGGGATCGGATGGAGCGGACGGGAGTTTCAGCGGTGCCGTCAGCCCGAGTCTCGTCGCGGTGAGCTTCGGCGGCTCCGCGGGCTCGTCGAGCCAGCTGTGCAGCCAGAACTCGAATTTCCCGTCGACCGCCGTCGTCGCCCTCCCGAGGCCGCCCGCGCGCCCCTCCGTGGAAAGCAGGAGAACCGCGTTGACCAGCGGAGTTCCGTCGGGGCGCAGCGCCCGGCCGCTGAGGCGAAACCGCGGGGGCTTGAGCACGAGTTCAACCTCGACACGCTCTCCCGCGCGCAGCGGTGCTGCGACCTTCACCTGCGTCGAACTCAGCGGCCTCCCGGCGTCCGGTCTCTGCGCGCTGATTCCGATCGACTGGCCGGATGCGATGCACGGGAGCTCGAGCTCTCCAGCCTTCGCGAACCAATGGCTCGGCCCGGTGCGCGCCATGGGCGAGCCCTCAAGGACCGACACGTGCAGGTTCTCGCGCAGCGGTTCGCCGCGGGCATCGACGCAACGCACGTGGATCCAACCGGCGGGCGGCAACTCGAGGCGCACGATCTGCGTGGGCCAGGGCCGCGAGTCGAGCAACCGCTCGACCGACTCCGGGCCGAGGAAGCAGGCGCGCACGCGCAGGAGGCCCTCACCACCGCCCAAGGCATTGCGCCGGACTTCCGCGAGCCGCACGAGTCCGTCGGCGCCCGTGAATCCCTCGGGCATCGTGAAGGTGTTCGTCGCACTGCCCGAGCGGCACACGACGCCGACTCCGGCGGCAGGCGAGCCGTCCGCATGCACGACCTCGACGACCAGCCCGTCGTCGGGGCCGAGCAGGAGCACTTGGTCCGCGTTGCTGTCCGGCCACAGCGAGAGGCGACCGTGCAAGTTCCCGAGAGTCGCCTCGATGTGCAGCATGTTGCTCGGAACCTCGAGCCAAACCTCGCCTGCGGCATCGCTCGTGGTGGAGCGACCGTGCTTCGACCAGCGTTCCTCGACATCCGGGTCGAAGACCAAGGGCACGTAACCGGGATCCTGCAAGCGCTCGACCTCCGCCCAGCGCACGTGCGCGCCAGACAGCGGCTCGAGGGTCTCGAGGTGCAGCACGCGCACGCGCACGAGTCCGTCGCGTATGGCTCGCCCGGGTTCCGAGTTCGTCCCAGCGGCAACGTTCGCGGCCTCGGGGGCGATCCGGCGCTCGTCCTCGTCCACTTCCACTGCCGTCATCGAAGCGAGCGAGGACAAGTCCGCGCCCTTCGTCGAGTCCGCCGAAGCTGCGTCCCCCTCCGCTCGCGGACGCCAGAGGAAGGTCGCGACGAGCGCGACCAACAGCAGCATCAGGAGTGCAAGCCACGACGAACGCTTCATCCACTCTCCAGCATCCGTGCTTCGACGAAACGACGACACGTGGTCTCGCCCGGGGAGTCCTCTTGTACCGCTCTGGAACTCCCGTGGACAGGGCGCGCTGGACGGCTGCCACGCCGCGGCCTCACTTGCGTTTCGCCTTGTGCCGCGCGATCTCCGCCTCGATCGCTTCGGGAGTGGCGTCGAGCTCGCAGACGATGTCCTCCTTGTCGACGACCACGGTGCGGACCATCAGCTCCTTGCCGTTGTTGCCGATGCGCCAGCTCACGCGCCATTCGCCGGGAGACTTGAGCGCGAGGCGGCCGGAGCGGCCGGCGAGGATGGACGTCATGGCCGGAGGAGTTCCGATGCACCGTGCCAGGATCGAGTAGTTGAGATCCTGGGAAGCAGCGGGCAGCGTCTCGGGGACGCGCAGCTCCAGTGATGGATAGTTGGTGAGCTGCAATCGAGCACCGTGGGAGACTCGCTCGAAGCGCGCGGGGGGCAGGTCATCGTGCACGAGGCGCACCACGAGCTCTGGCTCGCCGTCGAGAACGGACCTTGGAATGAGCACGAGCACGCCAGGCCCCGAGGTGAAGCTCCAGATCATCTTCTCGGGCAAGGCGGCCGAGACGGTCAGGTTGCGGATCGAGCTGCCCGCGGGCGGCACGACCTCGAAGCGGAATTCGTGCACCAGCGGCCGCAGGTCGATGGCCGCAAGCCGCGGATCGTTCGCGTCGCGGATGCCTTCGAGACGAACGAGCGGCGTCTCGGCGGTCGAACTCTCGCCGTCGGTGAAGATCTCGAGGTCGATCGGCTCCGTGTTCTCGCGTTCGAGCTCGAAACGCCCGGCGCCACGCCAGCGCGCCTGCCCCGAGGTCGGCACGAGCCTGAGGTGCGCCGTCGCGTCGTGACTCCCGACGATCACTCTCCCCAGAATCGGAGGGAGTCTGGGTTCGAGGACGATCTCGACGTCGCGCGCACCCGGTGCAAGCTCGAGCGGCTCGGCCGACCGGTAACCCGTTGCGCCGACTCGCAGACGAAACTCGCGCTCCTCCGACTTCCCGCGCAGCACGAATCTCCCGTCGGCCTCGGTCGTGGCCTTGGCGCGTGGATCGATCTGCCATTCGACGATCGAGGCACCGGGCTCTGGCGCGAACTTCGATGGATCGAAGTCCCGCGGGCGCGTCTCGGCCCCGACGTACGCGCTGCCAATGCCACGGCCGTGCGGATCGACGACTCGTCCCGTCACGAGCGTCGGCGATTCCACGAGGAGCACATCTCCGACGTGGAGGTACGAGTCGTTCGGCTTGCTCGGTAGCTCGAGCGGCGCTTCGAGTCCGAGGCCTGCCGCAACGAGAGCAATCGGCTTCAAGGACTCCGGAGGCCAATAGTTGAGCCTGAATTCAAAGCGACCGGCCGCGTCTGTACGCGTCGTGCTGACCGCGCTCGCGCTCGGACCGGAGGTCAGCCGGATCTGCGAGGTCTCGAGCGGCGTGCCATCGGGCCGCAGCGCGCGACCGCTGAGCTGGAATGGTGGAAACTCGAGCACGAGCTCGACCTCGACACGTTCCCCGACGACGAGCGGTCCGGCCCTGCGCGTCGCCTTGGCCGAGCGAGGCGCGTTCGCCGCCACGGTGTTCGCGTTCAGGTTGAGCGTCTCTCCAAGCGTCACCCACGGGAGCTCGAGTTCACCTTCCTCCGCGAGCCACATGGTGGTCTCGCCGATGACGCCGACCTGGCCCGTCGAAACCGTCACGATCACGTTCTCGCGAATCCGCTCACCGTTCGGTTCGACGCAGCGCAAGTGGAGCGAACCTGCGGGTGGCAATTCGAGGCGCACCCCACCGTCCGGCCACGGCCGTGAATCGACGATTCTCTCGACGGGTGCCGACGCAACGGTGCAGGCCCGCACTCGCAAGGGACCCTCACCTCCGCCGAGCGCCGCAAGGCGGGCGGCCTTCAGGAGCACCAGCCCGTCCGCCCCGGTGATTCCGAGGGGCTTGTGGAAGTGATTCGTGGCGCCCGCGGCGCTCACCGCAACTCCGACGCCGGCTGCAGGTCGACCCTCGGCGTCGACAACCTCGACCCGCAGGTCGTCAGCAGGCGCGAGCAGGACGAAGAAGTCGTCGGGACGCCCGCGCCAAAGGTAGTTTCCGCCGGACAGGTTGCCGCGCGTCGCCTCGATGCGGAACTGCTCCGCGGGTGGATCGATCCAGACCTCGCCGGCGGCGTCGCTCGTGTCGAAGTGACCGTAGTTCGCCCAGCGTTCTTCGACAGCGGGATCGATCAAGAAGGGAGAGCCTCGCGGGTCAGCCAGTTTCTCCGACTCTGCCCAACGCACCTCGGCGCCCGCGACGGGCTCGAGCGTCTCGTGGTGCAGCACGCGCACGCGGAAGAGGCCGTCGCGAGTGGGGGGCGCGGGTTCGGTGGCGGGTTCTTCGCGTGGGGACTCGCGCGAGGGCTCGGAGGAGTCGCCGATGGCTTCGGTCGGGGCAGGGGACGCCTCGAGGGGCTCAGCGAGCTCCGCCGGCGCCGGAGCCGTCGCGGTGTCGACGACTCCGCCGTCGCGGCGCCACAACAGGCCGAGCGCGACGAGCAGCACGAGTGCGAGCAGCGCGAGAACGACACGAATCTGCGAGGGTCTCACGGGTCGGGTGGAGTCCGTGGGCCGCGCGCGAACGGGGACTTCGGGCGGGCGAGGCGAGGGATGGCGAAGGGGAACGAGGCCCCGTGCACGACGGAGCTTCGCCTTGATAGCTCCGGACCCGGAGGGAATTACAGACTTCGTCGCGGAAGATCGGGGCCGGTGCGGCGCGGACGCCCGGCCGCGGCCGCTAGCTCGGATTTCTCACCAGAATCGTAGCGAGGGCGCGATAGCTCGAGCGCTCGCAAGCGGTTGGAGCGGTTTCGACCCGGAGGCGACCTGTACGGTCGCTGAGGAGCGAAACTGCTCCAAACGCGCAGCATGCGCCGAGATAGCGCGGCCGCAGTAGATTCTGGTGAGAAATGCGGGCTAGCGGCGCAGGCGCAGGACGTCGCCGTGCCGCACGCCGACGAACTTGTGCTCGGCGTAACCTTCGGCGCGCACGACGAAATCGGCAGTGGAACCGACGACGACGGCGCCGATGCAGCCGCGTCCGATCTGCAGGCTGCGCTGGGCGGTGGCGGTCGACCAGAGGTAGTCGACGCGCTGGAGGGGCTCGCCCGTCGTGGAGTCGACGACGGTCGCCACGATCGAAGTCACCAGTCCCGTGAGGTCGAGGGTGCGCAAGCGCGGGTCGTCCGGGCCCTGCAGGCTGGCGAGCTCGAGCAGCGGCTGCGCGTGCCCTTGCAGCAGGACGCGCAGTGTGGAGCCCGCTTTCGCTTCCGCCACCGCGAGCCGGAACGTGCCGTCGAGCGCAGGCTGCACCTTGGTGGCGCCACACTCGAGTTCGAGGGCGTCGAGCACGTTCGGATTGCCGACGACGAGCCGCCCGGCGAGCAGCGTCGGACGCGCGAGCACCAGCACGACACTCGTCTCACCGACCTGCACGTCGCGCGCGACGGAGTCCAGGTACGTGCCGAGGCGCGCGACGAGCTGCAGCTCGCCGCTCGTGATGCCCGCGTACAGCTCGAACTTGCCGAACGCGTCGGTGCGCACGGTGCGAGGAACGTCCTTGATGCGCCGCAGCGTCGTGCCGGCCGGGCGCGTGTGGAGCTCGACCGTGGCGTTGGCGAGCGGACGGCCCTCCGAATCGACGACGAGCCCGGCGACGAGCGGCGGAGCGGGCGCGAGCTGCACGTCGCCGAGTTCCAGCGGCACTCCCGCGTCGAGCGGCGCACCCAGGTCGAGCGTCGCCTCGAGCCGTCCATCCTCGGAGCGGAACAGCAGCTTCGTGTCGACCGGTGCCTCGGCGACGATGCGCGTCGTCGGGCCCTCGAAGCGCCCGGCCTCGTCGGTGCGGAACGTGCTCCGGCCGGGATCCCACGGCTGGTCCAGATGCTCGCGCGCGACGATGTCGAGCTTCGCCGACGCGAACGGAGCTCCACCGGGCCCGAGGAGGCGCCCCGCGACGACCGGCGACTGGTTGGCGAGCACGAGCGTGACCTCGGCCTGCTCTCCGCGCGACGGCGGCGCCGTGATGTTCACGCCGGAAGAGGTGAAGCTCGCGCGCTGCAGCGGAGAGACGAGCAGCGCGAGCTTGAGCCCCGGCTCGACGCCGTGGATCCACGTCTCGCCGTCGCGGATCTCGAAATGTGGCGGCAACGAATCGCGCAGGCCCGCGACCGAGAGGCGCACGGGTTCGAGCACGGGCGCACCGACCTCGTCGACGACGCGCACATGCAGCGAGGCGCCATCGGGAACCGTCAGCGCGAGCGGCGCGTTCGGCCAGACCGCCACGGACTCGACGTGCAGGGGGCCCCCGCTGACGAGCGCGA
>JABWBL010000630.1 GCA_013360535.1 Planctomycetaceae bacterium | reverse complement strand
CGGCGGCCTCGAGCTGGCGCTCGGCTGCCATTACCGCGTCGCCGTCGCCGGGGCGCAGATCGCCACCGTGTCGAGGAACTTCTCGACCTCGGCCAGCCGTGCGGCATCGGCGACGATGGCGCCGACGCGGTGGCCGGTCAGCCGGTAGGCCTTGGAGAAGGAGTAGAGCTGGATCACCGTCTCCGGCCAGTCGCGGCGGGTGAACAGCGCGTGCGGGGCGCCCGGGCGGCTGTCGAAGTCGCGGTAGGTCTCGTCGAGGACGAGCGCGAGGCCGCGGGCGCGGGCGAGCTCGAAGAAGGCGTCGACAAGGCCGGCGGGATATTCGGCCCCGGTCGGGTTGTTGGGGGTGACGAGCACGATCGCCCGCGTGCCCTCCCACTCGTCGGCGTGCTCAAACGCCTCCGCGAGCTCGTTGCAGAGCTCGAGGTCGAGCGCCTGCACCTTGCCGTGTTCGAGCCGCAGGACCGTGACCGTTTCGTGTTGCTCGCGCTGGATCATCGCGGCATGGAACGCCGCGCGCGGCCTCCGCGCAAGGGGGAAGCGGCCGGCACGTTGCCCACCGGTCGCTTCCCGGGGGGCCCGCCGCTACCCGAGCGTCACCTTCGTCCGTTCGGGCCTCGCGGTGGCCACCTGCTCCTGCTTGCGCGGCGCCTTGGCCACCACCTCGCTCTTCTCGGGGATGAGCTCGACCTTGACCTCGGTCTCCGGCGCCGGGTGGCGCGAGCGGCTGACGGCGGCGAGCGTCGTCGCGACGCCGAGCCCCTCGACCTCCCGCTGCAGGCGGAACATCTCGCGCTGCGCCTCGCCCGCGAGGTCCGCGAGCGACACGAGCCCCTCGAGGCGCCCGTCGGCGTCGAGCACCGGCACGCGGCGCACCTGATGCTGCCGCATGAGCTCCTCGACGTCCTCGACGCGATCGCCGCACTTGCACGCGATCACCCTGGCGCTCATCGCCGACGGAACCGACAGCTCCGCCAGCGGACGGCCCTGCGTCCAGGCCGCCATGCAGATGTCGCGGTCGGTCAGCATGCCGACCACGCGTGCATCCTCATCGAGCACCGGCACGCAACCGCAGTCGCCTTCCCACATCGCACGAGCGGCGTCCGCAAGGCTCGAAGTCGCGAAGCACACCCGCACATCCGTCGTCATCAGGCTCTCGATCTTCATGGGATCCTCCCTTGGCTCCCATGCTGCCTCCGGCGCCGCCCGCGCGCGCGTCGGCGTGCTGGGCAAGCGCGTCGCACGTTGTGCGTACCGACACAAGCCCGCGGCTACTTCCTGCGCGCAGCGATCAGCGCACCTACGGCCTCGTCGCAGGCCTTCGCCGCGACCTCCGCTCCGGTGTTCGTGGTCACGAGGTAGGCCTCGCCCTTCTCCGGCGCGAGCCAGAGCGTGCAGAACCACATCGTGTTCGAACCCGAGTGCGAGAGCGTGCGTCCACCCGCCCACGAGCGTTCCGCCGTTCCCCAGCCCAGCGCGTAGTCCTGCGCCGCCGGAGCGGTGTGGAGCTTCTTCCACGACTCCGGCTTCAGGAACTGGCCTTCGCCACGAGCGCCTTCGAGGTGCGCGTTCGCGAACTTCGCCCAGTCGGCGAGCGAGGCGTGCACGGTGCCCGCGGGCCCGATCGCGGCCGGGTTGTCGGCGCGTGGGCCCGGTTTCACCGGCTTTTTCGTGTGTCCACGCGGCTGGTCGACCTCGTCCGCGCTGCCCGGCGCACCGAAGCCCGCGCTCGTCATGCCGAGCGGTGCGAAGAGCTCGACCCGCATCAAATCCTCCCAGCTCTTGCCCGTCGCGGCCTCGAGCATCGCGCCCGCGATCGTGAAGCCCTGATTCGAATAGATGAACTTCGTGCCGGCCTTCGCCTCCGGTTCGCGCGCGAGCAGCTCGCCCACGAACCACGTGCGCGTCTCCTGCGGCGTTCCTTCGCGCGAGCCGAGCGCGATCCACAGCTCGCGCGGGGCCGAGCCCGGCGCGCCGCCGCGGTTGGCGAGCAGCTGCTCGAGCGTCGTCGCGCGCCAGTCGTCGTGCAGCTTGTCCTTCCACTGCGGGAACACGCTCTCGACGCTCGTGTCCCAACGGATCTTGCCCTGTTCGACGAGCCGCGCCGCGAGCGTCGCCGTCATCGCCTTCGTGCACGAGCCCAGGTGCCACAGGTCGTTCGCGCCCACCGCGACGCCGCC
>JABWBL010000629.1 GCA_013360535.1 Planctomycetaceae bacterium | reverse complement strand
GATGCGGCGCATCGCGGCGCTCGAGGACACGCTGCGGCGCACGGGGGCCGACGCGACGGCGCTCGCGGCGCTGCGCGAGAAGCCGGAAACCAAGGAAATCGTCGACGAGATGCTGCTGCTGGCGACGCGCTTCGGCGTGCTGACCGACACGACCGCGTTCCTCGCTCTCGAGGGCACGGCGCTCGGCGACGCGAGCGAGATCGCGGCGACGACCGAGCGACTGGGCTTCGACAACGCCTCCTGCCGCACGGGCCTCGACGGCGTCGCGCTGCAGCAGAACGTCGCGCTCAACCGCTCGCAGGGCTGGGCCAACTTCGGCAACGTGCTCTACAACCCCGCGGGCGAGCTCGTGGACAACAGGACGGTGCAGACCTTCGCGGGCCGCACGTACTTCCGGCGCGGGACGCGCTGGATCGACGGGGAGCTTGCGCTGGAGGGCGCGAACAGGGAGCCCGACCGCACGGTGACGCTCGGAACGCCGGAGTACGACACGCTCGTCGAGGAGCTGCGCGCTGCGGGCAACGCGGCGCAGCTCGCGGTCGACGGCGACGTGCTCCTGCGTCACAAGGGGCAGACCGTGCTCGTGGTCCGCACGGGTTGTTAGGCTCTGGAACCGATCCGCATGGCACGCCAGCGCACGATCTGCGTCGTCGAGGATGATTCCGCCATCCGGCGCGGGCTCGTCGACAGCCTCGAATTCGCTGGTTTTCGCGTGCACGCCTGCGCCGACGGCGCGTCGGCCAGGCGCACGCTGGCGCTGGCGGAGCTCGACCTCGTGCTGCTCGACGTCGTGCTGCCGGGCATGGAGGCCATCGAGTACCTGCCCGAGCTGCGCGCGCTGCGGCCGACGTTGCCGGTGATCCTCGTCACGGCGCGTGGAGCGGAAGAGGATCGGGTGCGCGGGCTGCGCAACGGCGCCGACGATTATGTCGTGAAGCCGTTCAGCTCGAGCGAGCTCCTCGCGCGCGTCGAAGCCGTGCTGCGGCGCAGCGCGGAGCGCCCGAGCGACGTGCGCGCGCTCGCTTTTCCCGGAGGAAGCGCGCATTTTGATCGGCGCGAGGTCGTGCTCGAGGGTGGCGAGGCGCGCGCGCTGACCGAGCGCGAGGCGGACCTGCTCGCCTACCTCGCACGCAACCACGGGCGCGCGATCGAGCGTGAGGAACTCTTGCGTTCGGTGTGGGGACTCGATCCCCGCGGGCTCGACACGCGCACGGTCGACATGGCGGTCGTGCGGCTGCGCGAGAAGCTCGGTCCCGGTGGTGCAGAGATCGTGCGCACCGTGCGTGGCAAGGGCTACTTGCTCGGCGAGAGCGCGAAGGTCGAGCGATGAAGGCGCAGCGCCGTCCGTTGCTCGCGTTGTATGCGCTGGGAAGCGGGGTCGCCGTCACGGCGCTCGCGATCGTCACGTTCGTCGTGCTGCGCCAGCAGGAGCGGCATGCGCGTGCGGTGGCGGAGGCGCTGCATCAGGAGGACGTGCGCACGGCCTTGTGGCGCATGGAGACGCGCGTCGGCTCGCTGCTCGCGATGACGACCGGAGTCGCCGCGCAGGCGCCGCCGGCGCCGGGAAACTTCGCCGCGAACTGGATCGCGCCGGCGATGAACTCGATCCAGCAGGCGGAGACGCCGTCCGAAGGCCGCCAGCAGGCGCTGATCGAAGCGGCCGACCTCGCGTTCGTCGGTTGCAACATGCCGGTGCCGCAGGCGAACGTGCCCACTCCGGCGTGGACCAATCCCGACCAGCAGGCGCTGGGGAATCGAGGTGCGGAGCGCAGCGCGGACGAGTACATGCGCCGCGACAACTCGAACCTCTCGCAGCAGGTCGCGCTGCAAGGCGCGAGCACCGAGCGCGCGCCGCAGCTGTTCGTCGGGCCGCTCGCGACCTGCTGGGATTCGAGCGGCGGGGAGCTCGCGCTCGACTTCGCGCGGCGCATCGAAGGTCCCGGAGGCGCGAGCCACGCGAGCTACCGCATCGAGTGGGACGAGCTTTCGGGCCTGTTGCTCGCGGAAATCGCCGATCTTTTCCCGTCGGCGCGGCTCGAGCCGATCGAGGAGAGTGGCGCGGCGAAGGATGACCGCGCTCAACGGCTCGCGGCGCTTCCGGCGCGCCTCGTCGTGCCTCCGCCGCTGCCCGCCACCGACCTTCCGCGCGACCACGTGTGGGCGCTGGGAGGCGCGTGGGCCG
>JABWBL010000628.1 GCA_013360535.1 Planctomycetaceae bacterium | reverse complement strand
GCTGCGCGGCCGCGAGCGAGGCGTGTTCACGCTCGAGCGCGCGGCCGACGCGTGGCTCGCCGACGGCATCGCGTTGCTCGCGCCTCCCGAAGAATCCGAAGAGCCCGAGCGCACGGAAATCGGCGGCGAAGTGCCGACCCAACTGCCCGAAGCGCCGGCCTACGGCGTGTGGGGCCACGTGAGTTTCGAGGGCGCGCCGCTCGAGCGCTTCCGCGTCGTCGCGTTGCAGCAGGTGAACCTGCCGCAGCGCGCGGAGCCGCAACCGTTCGAATTCGCCGAATCCGCCGGGAATTTCGCGCTCTCCACGCTGCTCCCCGGGACCTGGCGCCTGTTTGTGCTCGCCGACGGGTTCGCCGTCGCGAAGAGCGACCTCGTCGTCGTCGCGCCCGGCTCGGCGCAGCGCATCGACTTCGCGCTCGAGCGCGGCGCGACCGTGTCCGGCAGCGTGCTCGACGCCGCGACCGGCGCGCCCGTGCCCGGCGCGTACCTCGTCTCCGAGAGCGACACGCAGGTCGCGGTGCTCTCGCTCGATGCCGACGACAACGCCGGCTTCGACCGCGCGACCGTCGGTTTCGGCAACGGCAACTTCCGCTTCGAGCACCTCGCGAGCGGCGACCAGATCCTGCGCGCGAGCGCTTCGGGTTACGGCGCGGCGTGGATCGACGTGGCGGCGCTCGCGCCGGGTGAGGAGCGGCGCGACGTCGTCCTCCGCCTTCCGCGCACGGGCCGCATCGAAGGTTCGGTGCTCGACGCGGCGGGCCTGCCCGTTCCGGAAGTGATGGTGATCGCCTCGACCGCCGACTTCGAGCGCAAGCGCCCGTGCCTCACGTACCGCCGCGCGATCGGCGACGATGCCGGGCGTTACGTGCTGCCCGACCTCGGCGCCGGCGCCTGGGCCGTGCTCAACTTCGGTGGCGTCGCCAACCTGCGCGACGGCCAGTACGCGCCCGAGTTCGCGCTCGCCACCGTCCGCGTCGGAGAGGCCACCACCGTCGATTTCCACGCGAAACGGCCGAAAAAAGTGCTCAGCGGCGTCGTGCGCGACGCGAATGGCGCACCGCTCGCCAACCTCGGGCTCATGGTGGCTCCGAAGGGGGCCAGCGATCCGAGCAAGGAGTCGGGTTGGAATCAGACGTCGACCGCGGCGGACGGCAGCTATCGCCTCGCGGACGTCGAGCCCGGCGAGTACGACCTGTACGTCTCGTGGGCGGGGCCGGTCGAGCTCGTGTTCGTCGAGACGTTCGACGTCGTCGCGCGCGGCGACGCGGTGCACGACGTGACGCTCGGTTCCGGCGAGCTGCGCGGGCGCGTGCTCGACGGCGTGCGCGAGCGGCCGATGGAGAGCGCGGTGCTCGTGCTCTACACGTTCGACTCGAATGGCGTCCGCAACTTCACGGGCAAGGTGCTCACGGACGCGGAAGGCCGCTACACGCTTCGGCCCGTGCCCGATGGCCGCCATCAGGTGTGGGCTTATTCGTCGCAGGAGGCCTACGGGGAGGAGTGGCGCGAGATCACGGTGCGCGAGGGCGTCGCGTCGGGAGAGCTCGACTTCACGCTGCAGCCGGGCGGCGCAATCCTCGTGCAGGTTCGTGCGGGAGCTGAGCCGCTGGCCGGAGCGCAAGTGCAGTTCTTCGACGAGCGGGGCCTCGAGGCGCAGTTCTCCGATCGCAACGCGACCGATGCTTCGGGCTCGTACCTCGTCGTCGGCATCAAGCCCGGCCGCTGGCGCGTGAGCGCGAGCGACGCCGCGGGCCGCACCGTTGCCACCGAGGTCGATGTCACGGCCGGTGCGCGCGCGCTGGCCGAGCTCGACTTCGGCGTGCGCTGACGCGAGCGGTGCGTCGCGCAACGTGATCGCCGCGCTTCCCTCGCCTCCCCGGTTTCCGCGAAGGATCCGCCGCCGCCGCGCCACGAAGCCCCTGTCCGCGAGATGCTCTCGCGCACCGACCGCTACCCCCAAAGGAGTCCTGACTCGATGTCCAAGCCGCTCTCGCCCCTCGTGATCCTCCCCGTCGCCCTCGTCTGCGGCCTCGGCGGCGGCATGATCGGCGCCCGCCTCAGCACCCCGGAATCCAAGCCCGTCGAGGAGGTGCAGGCCAGCGCGCCGGCGCCGGACTCGCCGCGGATCGCCGATCTGGAGGCGCGGGTGGCGAGCTTGTCCCAGGCGCTCGAGGCCGGCCTCTCC
>JABWBL010000051.1 GCA_013360535.1 Planctomycetaceae bacterium | reverse complement strand
GGGCGCCCGCGGGTGGGGGAGCGAGACGGATCCGGGACCCCGGTCGGCGGCCGACGCTGCCCTCCGCCCCGCGCTCTGTGAAAGACCACTCCGAGAGCGACCGCTCGGTCTCGACTCGACGGCCCACCTCGATCCTGCCGCCCTCCGCGTGATGGCCGGCAGCCCGAGGGCGCTCGACTCGCCCGAGGCTCGCTTCCCGAACCGGCGACGGCTCCAACGGGAAGCGGCACCACCAAAAGTGGGCCGGTTCCACCAAAAATCGTCGGCGCGACGGCAACCAACGGCCCGCTCTCTATATCATCCGCGACCCGTCGACCTCCGCGCCCACCCGGGCCCGGGGGCGGTTCGCCTCACGCACTCGATCTCCCAAGTCCAAGCGCTTCTCGGCACCACGAACCCCTGACCCCACCCTTCTCCGCGGGCAGCTTCCAAGCCAGCTCAGCCACCCCGCTCCCCGTCTCCTCCGGCGCCCGGCTCACCCGAGCCTCGCCGGCCAGCTCCGCAAGGCGCTGAGGACGGACGCGAGGCCAACCTGAGACCCACCCGACGGTCAAAGACGGTCAGCGACATCTCGAAGTGAACCCCTCCATGAACAAGCTCCAGCCGAACCAGCTCCCGTCGAACCAACTCCCGCGCACGGGCCTGCGGGCCTCGCCGGCGTCTCGACACTTCGCGCGCCCGCGGCGTGCGATCGGACTGATGGCCTTCGCCGCGCTCGCCCTGCTCTCCGGCTGCACGGGCTCGAGTGGTGGCGGCGCTTCGAACTCCGGCGCGCTGCCGGGCACGGTGCTGACCAACCCGACCACGGGCAAGCTGTTCCTGGTCGACGAGAACGCGGCCGGTGCGACCAGCTCGCTGCGTCTGGTCGAGAGCTACTGGGGGCGTCTGGTCGACGTGTACGACGTCGACTCCACCGCCGAGGTCCTGCGCGACTTCGTGATCTCGGAAGACATCGACACCGACGGCATCAACTATCGCCTCGAGCGCGACCCGCTGACCGAGCGCGACAAGCTGACGATCCTCTACCAGTCGGGCACCTCCGAGTTCCAGTTCGCGCTGCAGCAGGCGGAAGCCAACCTGCAGGTGCTGCTCAAGAAGGGTCTCGACCCCTCCGAACTGCCGCCCTTCACCTCGGTGCCGCGCAACTCGGCGCTCGTGCTGCGCTTCAATGACGTGCTCGACGACGGCGGCAGCCCCGCGACGGGCAACCTGACCTACCCCGGCACGATCAGCGACGCGACGCTCAAGGTCCTGACCGGCTACTCGCCGGCGCAGCCCTACGAAGCGCGCATCCTGCCCGACCCCAACCACGGGGACATCGTCGGCGGCGACTTCCACACCACGCGTGTGATCATCGACTTCACCGTGTCCCAGGACGACGCGGTCAACACCAACCTCCCGGTCAACTCGCTCGGCCTGCCCGAGGCGCTCAACGCCAACCAGCCGAACGTGGTCGTGCGCGTCCCGACCCGTCCGATGGCGTCCTCCCAGCAGTTCGACGTGCTGCGCAGCCTCGGTGGCCGCGCGGTCGACTTCACCGGCAACGGCCCGACGGACCCGATCGTCGAGACCCTCGACGTGCTGCGCGCGTTCCGCTCCGGCGGCAAGACCTCGAACACCGGCGACCCCAACAACGGCTTCCTCGAGGACAGCAACGCGCCGCTCATCGTCGGCACGCAGGTCGTCACGGTCGTCAGCGCCAACAACCCCGACCTGCTGACGAACGAGTTCGATCTCGTCGCGCGCTTCGCCACGCTGGCGTGCGCGATGAAGCCGCGCGCCGGCGACATCTTCGAGTTCCCCGGACAGCGCATGCAGGTCGTGACGACCTACAACGGCGGCATCGCTGGCGACGGCTCGGTCGGCCCGGTGCGCGTGCGCCTGCTGTGCGACAACTGCGCGCTGACGCTCCCGAACGTGGGCCTGGGCGGCGACTACCAGACGACCTTCCGCGGCCTGCAGATCGGCAACCCGCCGGACTTTGGGGCCTGCTTCCTGCGCTTCTCGCCGACCCCGGCGACGATGCCCAACACCGGGGTCTCGCCGCTGACGACCGTGACGGTCACGTTCAGCGAGCCGATCGACCCGACGACCGTGCAGGCGTTCGACTCGTTCACGCTGAAGTACGACAACAACAAGCCCTCGACGAACCTGCTGTACTCGAACGTCGTCGGCCGCATGATCCCGTCGCAGGACCTGCGCTCGTTCACGTTCCAGCCGGTCACGCCGTTGCGCAAGCAGCTCCCCAACGGGCAGCCTGACCGCTACATCCTCGAGATCCTCGCGGGTGTGGGTGGGGTCAGCGACCTCGCCGGCAACGCCCTCTCCTTCGGCATGCCGCAGACGGCCTTCTCGCTCGCCGCAGGCGCGGCGGCGGTCGACAGCGCCGGCGTCAGCCTCAAGTTCGACTCGAACGACGAGGACGGCGACACCAACCCCGAGATCCGCGGCCAGATCCTGTTCGACATCTCGCGTGCGCTGATCCGCCCGCGCGCCGTGACGCGCTTCTCGGCCGTCGCGGACGCGAGCCAGCCGGTGGTCGGCGCGATGATCCCGTTCCCGCAGCCGATCCAGACGCCGCTCTCGAACATGGGCGCCAAGATGATGGGCCTGTGGCGCTACCACGACGTCGGCTTCGGCCTGCGCGACGAGTCGAACCACAACGTCGACGTCGAAGGCATCTGGTGGACGCCGTTCACCTCGACTGTCCAGGCCGACAACTTCTCCCAGTTCCAGCTCTCGCTGGCGCACTCGAAGTTCCTGCCGGACGAGGAGCTCTCGACGGGCCTCCTGCCGAACTGGACCCAGTCGGGTCTGGTGACCAACTTCGACTCCAACCGCATGGGCAACACCGGCGCTCCCTGGGAGCAGTCGGAGCCGCTCACGGTCATGCACGCCAAGGCCAACGGCTACACGATCCTGCAGTCGGACCTGCAGATCAGCGCGACCGGCAACACGATCGCGCCCTGGCCGGTCAACCGCACGGTGGCCCAGACGTCGTACACCTACTGGACGTGGCGCGACACGGCGAAGACCCAGGTCGCGGCGCCCAACGGCTCGGGCGTGGACACGCAGCGCCTGCAGCAGATCGTCGGCAAGTCGGCGCTGCTCAACTTCTATCCCGTCAACAAGGTGCCGACGATCGGACTTCCGATGTTGATGGAGTTCCGGACCTATCCCGACTCCAAGGCGGCGGGCCAGAACGGCTTCAAGGTCGCGCTCGCGATCAACTCGTCGGCCATGCCGTTCTTCCGCATGTACTCGACGGGTGGCACGAACGTGAACAACCCGGCGCAGGTGAAGATCGTCAACCCCGACAACGAGCCGAACGCCACCGGCGCGTACCCGCAGAACGGCCTGCCGGCTCCGGGCAAGGACAACGTCTTCTACTACGGTCAGGGCGACTTCCTGGTGCGCATCAGCCGCGCCCACACGATCTGGTTCGACACTCTCGCCGCCGGCACGCTCTACGCTGACCCGGTGATCGAGCCGAGCGTCGACCTGCTGCCCGCGGGCACGCAGGTGGTCGTGGCCTTCCGCGGCGCGAACTCGTTCACGACCAACAACCCGCCGCAGGGCGTGCTCCCGTACCAGAACGCGAGCAACCTCGACCCCTACGGCGACGGCTACAACGCCCAGCAGCAGCCGGTCGTCGGCGGCAACGCGAACCTCGCGTTCACGCCGGCCTTCTTCAACAACCCTCCGGACACGAACAACAAGGGCTGGAAGAGCTCGATCACCGCCGTCAACGGTGCGCGCTACTTCCAGGCTCGCGTGACCTTCGTGGCCAACCCGCTCACTTCCCTCGTCCCGGAGCTCACTTCGCTGGGCTTCGCTTTCCGGCGCTAAGTGTTCCCCGGCGTCCCCCGGCGCCGGAGCACAGACCCCCACATGAAATCACCCATGCGTAACGGCCAGCGCAACTTCATCGTCAAGGCGATCGCCTGCGGCTCGCTCGGACTCCTCTCCGCCTGTGCAGGTGGTGGGGGAGACGACTCGAGCACCTTCCGCGTCACCGCAGTCAACCTGGTGGACGGCTCGATCTGGCGCATCAACCGCCCGATCAAGGTGACGTTCAACCAGCCGGTCGACTTCGCCAGCGTGACGTTGAACTCGTTCAACGTGCGTCAGGCCGGCGGTGGTCCTGCGGCGGGCGAGTTCTACACGGAGGATGGCGGTCGCACGATCGTCTTCCAGCCGCTGTGCCCGACGCGCGACGACCTGTCCGACGCGGGCCTGCGCGCCGGCACGAACCCGCTCAACAACGACCTGCCCTACGGCTACGAGCTCAACCTGATCGGCGTCGACAAGAACTCGGCGCTGCCGGTGCGCTCGAAGTCGGGCATCGCGCTCGCGCTGAGCCAGACCCGCACGTTCACCACGCCGGTCTCGACCAACCCGCTCAACCTGTACCTCGACACGAAGGTCGGTCCGCCGATCGCGAACGTCGAGCGCACGGACCTCGCGGCCGACAACGAAGTCAACGTGCTCGCGCGCTTCAACCCGACCTACATCGAGGTCGGTGGCACGGGCGGCACCAAGCACTACTTCAAGTCGAACGGCACGACGCTGACGATCGACCCGCCGCTCGACGCTCCGCTCAACCGGCTCGCCGACCTCGGCAGCCAGGTCGCGCTGATCGTCGGCATCAACCAGGCCGTCGACCCGTCCTCGCTCAACGTCAACTCCAACCGCCTGCGCTGGGAGTTCACCGGGGATGCCAACGCCGCCAACCCGACCTGGACGCCGCTGATCACCGCGGTGCAGCTCGAGTCGAACTGCTCGATCGTCGGCACCGACTCCAGCGGTGACGTGGTCGCGGTTCCGGGTGCGCGCCTGCGCCTGACGCCGACGGGCGTCCTCCCGCCGTCGGCGGACCTTCGCGCGGTGATCGCCGCCGAGTTCTCCGACATCGTCGGCGAGACCAACCCCGTGGAACAGGCCGGCTTCGCGGAAGTCCCGACCGAAGCCTTCCCGGTCAACCCGCCGGTGCTCGTCGACGAGTACTTCGAGGAGTTCGACACCAGCGCCTACAACGATCCCAACGCGGCCTTCGCCGAACCCCAGGCGAGCTGGGGCAGCGGCAAGCTCGGCGCCAAGTTCTCCTTCACCGGAACGGGCGGCCCCGGTGGCAACTTCGACTGGTACATCGATGCCGGCGAAGTGGTGATCTTCAACACCGCGAACTCGACCATCAACGGCTTCCAGGTCACGTTCGCGCCGGGCACGGACAACATCACGTCCGCCATCCCGACCGGCAACCAGACCGTCGTCGGTGGTGTCGTCGACGTCCGCAACTTCTACGTCGAGAACGGCGGCACGCTGAAGGTCGAAGGCCCCAACCCCTTCACGCTGATGGCCTCCGGCCGCGTCGTGATCCGCGGGCGCGTCGACGTCAGCGGCACGTCGAACCAGGGCGTCAACACGCTCAACGTCACCAACATCCCTGAGCCCGGTTCGCCCGGTCAGGCCGGTGGCGGCAAGGGCGGCACGGCGAGCCAGCTGACGACGGCCTCGACGCCGCGCGGCGGCAACGGCTTCGGTGCTTTCAACGTTCCCGACGCCGGCGGCTTCGGTGGCCACACGGGCTGGAGCAACCTCGCGGCCGAGGCCAACCGGCGCGGCGGCGGTGGTGGCGGTGGCGTGCTCGGACCCAACGAGTTCGTCAACTTCGGTACGACCGGGCTGTGGGACCAGCGTCGCATCGGCTACGACGCGGAGCCCGGCTTCGACAACGCCGCGGCCAGCAACAGCGCGATCACGGGCGCGGGCCCGGCGCGCGGCGGCAACGTCGCTCCCTCGCCGTTCTCCGACCCCAACCCGCTGAACAACTTCTTCGGCAACCGCTACGTGTTCGCCTCGAACACGGTGATCGTCGGCGAGCTGTCGCGGCCCTGGGCTGGCTCGGGTGGTGGCGCGGGCGGTGACGCCTCGCGCGTCCCCTCGGGCAGCTTCCCCGGTCCGTGGAACCCCGCGGGGGACGAGAAGGGTTCGGGTGGCGCCGGCGGCGGCGGTTCGGTCCAGATCATGTCGCTCGGCCCGATCGTTTTCGGCGTCAACGGCCAGATCGTGGCCCGCGGCGGCATCGGCGGCGGCGGCGAGAACACGATCTTCCTCAACCGCGTCGGTGGCGGTTCGGGTGGCGGCTCCGGTGGCCACGTGGTGCTGCAGAGCTCCGCGAACATCGACTTCCGCGCCAAGGTCGGCGTCAACTTCAACAACGTCAACGACAACACGTTCGCCATCGACTGCCGTGGCGGTCAGGGTGGCGCCGGTACCGACGACCTCGGCGGCGGCATCCAGAGCGTCACCGGCCAGCGCGAGACGCTGCCGCTGCAGGACGCGTGCCCGGCTGGCTACCCGACGACGGGGGCGAACGCCTGCCGTGGTCTGGTCAACGGTGCGGGTGGCGATGGTGGCCCCGGCATCGTCCAGCTCCACACGGCGCTGGGCCTCGTCGGCACCTCGGCCCAGAACAACGTCGACATCATCCTGCCGACCACGGTGGGCGTGACGTTGGCGGAACTCTGCGCTCCGCCTCCGCTGAGCCGCGACAACATCGTCGGCAGCCCGACGACCAAGATGATCCCGACCTTCGGCAAGCTCTCGCGTGCCCGCTCGGCCTGGATCCCGCTCGGTGAAGGTGGCTTCAATGGCGACGGCAACCCCTACCGCGACATCGAGTTCCAGTTCGGTGGCATCGATCCGGTCACCGGCTACGTGAACACGAACGTGAACACGCAGCAGGTGCCGCTCACGGGCAACGCGCTGCTGACCGGTTCGGTGGACGCGAGCGACGTGCTCACGCCGTTCATCGTCAGCCCGCCGAACGCCAACGCCGGTCGCCAGATCGTGTTCAACGCGTCCTCGCTGCTCGGCACCGACGACGAGGCGTTGCTGCACACGCCGACGCTGCTGCGCCGCTACGTGGTGTTCATCGACACCGGCACGGCGACGGGGCGCTTCGAAGTCGCTTCGGCGAGCTTCAACGCCGGCAACAACCGCCTGACCCTCACCGTCGACGCCGACGGCCCGTCGATGGCTTCGCTCGACGAACAGGGCGCGACGGTCGGTCTGTACCGTGCGTTCTTCCGGGTCTCCAGCTCTGGCGCGCTCGACAGCGTTCCGGATCAGGGCATCCAGATCACGCTGGAAGCGACCTCGGCCGATCCGGCGACGGGTCTGCCGAGCACCGGTGGCGTCGTCGGACCGACGTCGAACGTCAACACGCTGAACTTCGCCTCGAACGGCAACCTGCGGTTCGTGCGCTTCAACGTGACCTTCGACATCGCGCCGGATCCCAACTTCCCGCTGAGCGCGACCAGCCCGATCCCGTCGCTGGAATTCCTGCGACTTCCGTTCTCTTACCAGTGATCCCAGCTCAGTGCGGCGGTAGTGGGGGCGGCGCGTTCGCCCCCGCTCGGTGCCCCCCGCGCCGCGAGTGCCCCGACCGGCTCGTTCGACGAACCGGTCGGAGAGCTCGCCCGACGCCCTGCTAGCATCTTCCTCCCGGAGGTCGGTCCCGCGCGGACCGCTCTCCGGGAACGCGGTTTCCCCTCAACCGTCCCACCTCCGACGTCTGGAGCCTAGCTCTGGACCCCTGCGCCCCAATGACCGCCCGTCTCCTCTCTGCATCGATGCGCTGGCTCCCGGTCACCGCCCTCGGAGTGTCCGTCGTCCTGTCGGCGTGCAACGACACCGCCTCCAGCTCGGCGACGACCTTCCCGTCCGGCACGTTCCAGGTCGTCCCCGGCCAGAACGATCCCAACCCGGATCGCAACCAGCTGCGCTTCGTGGTCGCGGACCACTCCGGCGGCTTCGCGGGCAGCCTGAAGATCAACTCGGTGACGTGGGGCCGTCTGGTCGACGTGTACGCGCCGCTCACCACCGGTGGGACGCCGGTGCGGCTCTTCAAGGACTACCTGATCCCCGCCGACATCCTCACCGACGGGCAGTTCTATACGCTCGGTCGTCAGCTCGGCACGGGCGTGGAGACCCTGACGATCGACGGCCCGTTCAACGCGGACGTCAACGGCCAGCCGCAGGTCGATCCCAACGCGGACGACTTCCTCGAGCTCTTCGACCCGCTGGCCCAGTCGCTGCAGCTGGTGATCAACAAGAGCCTCGATCCGGCCGAGCTGCCGCCCTTCACCGCCGTGCCGCGCAACGCCGCGGTGGCGATCACCTTCAACGACCTGATCGACCCGGCCACGATCAGCGAGAACACGATCAAGCTCGCGGTCGGTTATCCGCCGGAAGCGACGCAGATCGTGCGCGTGATCCCCGACCCCAACTACGGGGACGTGATCAACGGAACGTTCTACTCGGCGCGCATCCTGGTCGACTTCACCGTGTCGCCGTTCGAGGCGCAGGCGAACAACTCGCCCGTGAACTCGGTCGGCCTGCCGTCGGCGCAAAACACGGCGCAGGCCAACGTGGCCGTGCGCATCCCGACCCGGCTCGCGTCGGGCGCCCAGTTCGAATTGCTCAAGAGCCTCGGCGGCAGCACGGTCTCGTTCACCGGCAACGGTGCGACCGACCCCTTCGCGGCCTCGCTCGACGTGGTGCGCGCGTTCCGCTCGGGCGGTCAGACGACCGTGACCCAGGATCCGTTCAACGGCTTCCTGCCGGACACGACGGCGCCGACCCTGCTCTCGGCCCAGACCTGCACGGTGACGCCGACTTTCCAGAACGCCACGCTGCTGACGGTCGACCTGCAGTTCGCGTCGGCGGCCTGCGCGCTGCAGCCGCGCACCGACGACATCATCGCGTTCAACTCCGGGCTCTTTGCCCGCGTCCTCAGCCCCGGCCTCGCGCCGGTCGGCGGCATCGTCACGAACGTGTTCTGCGAGCTGATCGACCCGCCGTCGAACCTCGGCACGATCGGCGTCTCGGCCGCGGAGTACCGCACGCCCTGGGCGCGCACCCTCGATCAGGTGTCGCGGCCGGAGTGCTGGGTCACGGTCCAGCCTCCGCCGACCTCCGGTGTCGGCACCGGCATCTCGACCACGTCGACCTTCTCGCTGCGCTTCAGCGAGCCCATGGACCCGACGCGGCTCAACGCCTTCGATTCGTTCCAGTTGCTGTACGGCGTCGCGACCCCCGCGCTGCAAGGGCAGGTCGTCGGACAGGTCACGGCGTCGGGCGACCTGACGCGCTACACGTTCCAGCCGTCGCAGCGCCTGCGCCACGTCAACGGCTCGACGGAGACCTTCCGCATCAACCTCCCGACGGGAACGACCGGGCCGGTCGACCTCGCGGGCAACGCCGTCGACTTCGCGCTCACCGACAACAACAGCAACCTGCCGGACTTCACGCTGCGCTCGATCGACGCGACGATCGAGAGCCGCAGCGTGATGCTCAAGTTCACCTCGGTCGACGAGGATCCGACCTCGAGCCCGGCCGGGCCGGAGCTGCGCGGTCAGCTGATCTACGACCTGCTCAACGGGCGGGTCCTGCCGCGCTCGGTGACGCGCATCTCGGCGGTGTGTGACCTCAACACGCCGATGATCGCGGTCGACCAGCAGCTCGGCGGTGCTGCGGCGGCGACGCGCCTGCCGTTCTCGCCCTTCGGTTGCCGCATGATGACCATGTGGCGTCACGCCGACCTCGGGTTCTTCCTGACCGACGACCTGACGCACAACCTCGACGTCGAAGGCATGAACTGGGCTCCGGTGAACTCCGGTCTGCAGATCGAGACCCTGCCGCTGTTTCAGATGTCGATCGCGCACTCGCTGCGCCTGCCGGACGAGCTGATCGCGATGGGGGCGCCGGTGCACCCCAACTCGGGCATCTCGGACACGTTCGACGCGAACCTGCTCAACCCCAACCTCGACCCGCTGAAGGTCGTCCACCAGAAGACCGAGGGCTACTTCATCCAGCCCAGCGCGGTGTTCCAGTCGGCGACCGGCACCGCCATGGCGCCGTGGCCGATGAACGAGGGCAAGGCCGCCGAGGACTTCATCTACTACACCTGGCGCGACACCGCGCTGCTGTCCGTCGGCCAGCCCGCGGCCACGGGCGGTGGACAGGGTGTGCGACTGGGCAACGAGACGTCCTACGACCCGACGACCCCGGCCGCCGCCTACGGTATCGGTCTCGTTCCGACGATCGGCCTGCCGCTGCTGATGGACTTCCGCGTGTACCCCAACTCGCAGATCCAGGGCTCCAACCAGCTGCTCGGCTTCTTCGCCATCGCCAGCAACCCGGTCGGCACCGAGATCCCGCCGTTCTGGACGGCCTACACCGTCGGTGGCATTCCGGCGGCGACCGGCATCCCGATCACGGTCGACCCGGACTCCGCGGCCATCGCGCAGGGCAACCTCGCGGCCCCCGGCGCACCGGGCGCGCTCCCGCGCAACCAGGTGATCTTCTTCGGTCAGGGCGACTTCGTCGTGCGCGTCAACCGTGCGCACACGCGCTGGTTCGAGTGCGCTCCGGGCGCGGCCGGCCTGCCGTTCAACTTCGCCGAGCCGGTGATCGAGCCTTCGGTCGCCGCGCTGCCGGTCGGGACCCAGCTGCTCGTGCAGTTCCGCGGTGCGACCGGCATGAACTCGGCCGGCAACAAGCCGTGGGAAGTGGCGTCGGAGCTCGATGCCTACGGCAACCCGCGCCCCGGTGGCACCGCGTTCACCGTCACGTTCCTCGGCGGCACGAACGGCTGGCGGGACTCGATGGCCGAGATCAACGGCTCGCAGTTCTTCCAGGCGCGCATCACGATGGTGTCGAACCCGATCTCGGGCGCGACGCCGGAGCTGCGCTCGCTGGGCTTCGCCTTCGCGCGTTAGCCCCGAGGCACCTCTCTGGGTGGCACACGGCAGGCTCCGCGCTCGCGCGGGGCCTGCTGTGCTTCGTGCGAGCACGATTTTGCGCGGAACGATGCGTCCGGAGGCTTGGGGGCGGGGGGACCGGCTTGCTTGAATGGCGCGCCGTGGTGGCGCGAAGCAGGAACCGATGCTGGGGCGCGAGCGTGGTGCTCGCGGGCCTCGTCGCGTGCACGCCCGAACCGCAGCCGCAGCGCTGGCTCGAGCTGCGTCAGGTGCGTCCGCAGGAACGTGTCGGCGTGTACCTCAACGAGCGGATCGTGCTCCACTTCTCGGGGCCGCTCGATCCCGACTCGGTGCACTCGGGCAGCGTGCGTGTCCTCGCCGACGACGGCACTCCGGCGCGCGGGCGGTTGTCGGTCGAACGCGACCGCGTCGAGTTCCAGCCCGCGCCCGTGCTCGCCCGCGATCTCGCTGACGGCGGCTACCGTCCGGCCACGCGTTACGCCGTGGAACTGGCGGGTTTCCCGCGTGCGGATGCGCTGCGTTCGGAAGACGGGCGTGTGCTCGGCGAGAGCCTGCGCTGGACCTTCGAGACCGTGGCCGTGAGCGAGCCGCGCTCCGGCTTCGTGTTCGAGGACTCGAGCCCGACCAGCGGCTCGCCCGTCATCCTGCGCACGCCCGTGCTGCAGCCCCTGCAGCCGATCCGCCTCACGTGCGAGGAACCGATCGACCCCTCGACGCTCTGGTCCGAGGATTTCGAGTTGCTGCCGGAACTCAACATCGTGGCGCTCGGCCGTACGCGCGGGGACGCGATTCCGCTCGTCGCCAAGCTCGTGCGCAACGACGAGCGCGAGCCCTACAAGGACGACGCAGCGGTGATCGAGCTCACGCCGCGCGACCGGCGGCTCGCGCCGGGCATGTACGGCATCAACCCCATCAAGGTGCGCTTGCGCGACTTTGGCGGGCATCCGTTGTGGGTGCTCAACTCGAGCTATCGCGAGGGGCTGAGAGTGCGCGTCGAGGCGGCGGCGCCGGTGGAGGACACATCGCTCTCACGCCATGTCGAGAGCTTCATCGACATCGCGACGCGCTCGGACGAGGCCGTGCCGGGTGTCGACGGAGCCGCGAACTGGAGCGGGAACGGGCGCGTCGAGGTGTGCTTTCCGGCCGCGGCGGGCTCCGGGCGCGATGGCGACGTCTCGCTCGCAGGCACGCTCGCGTCAAAGGACCTGCATGCGGCGCGGCTCGTGCTGCCGCAAGGCGAGCAGGCCTTCGTCGAAGGCGAAGGCACGATCGTGCTGCGCTGCCAAGGGCGGATGGAGCTCGACGGAGAGCTGCTCGAGCGCCGTGCGCCGGAGCGCGAGGGCGCGCCGACGCTGGCCGAAGCGCTGCAACGGCTCGCGAAGCGTCTCGGCGGCCGAACCCCGACGGTGAGCGAGGCCATCGAAGCTCTGCGGCGCGAGGGCGTGCG
>JABWBL010000627.1 GCA_013360535.1 Planctomycetaceae bacterium | reverse complement strand
GCGCGAGCTCCTCGACCGCGCTCGCGACGGCCGGCGCCTCTTGCGGAACGAGCGGACGCGCCGCGGCGAGCCACGGGCCCAAGACGAGTGCGACGAGGGTGAGTTTCATCGAAAGCGAAATCCTGCGAGGGTCCTGGATGGGCGGGGGCGGCGCCCAAGGTTACGGTGGGATGCCCCGGGCCGCCCCAAGAGTCGAATGTCGGAAGCAGAGTTGAACCAGGACACGCACGGACCTCGCGGGCCTCTCGAACCCGTCGCGCTCGACCGGCGGCGCTTCCTGTGGGGCTCGAGCGCCCTGCTCGCGGGCTGCGCGAGCGCGCCGACGCTGCTGCAGCACAAGCGCTCGGAAGAAGGCGTGCGTTTCGCCGTGATCGGCTTGAACGGCCGCGGTCGCGAGCTGCGGCGCGCGCTCGCGCTGGTCGACAAGGCGAGCGTGACGGCGTTGTGTGACGTCGACGAGCGCCTGCTCGCGCGCGAGGTGACCGACACGAAGGCCGCGGGCTTCGATCCGTTCGCGACGAAGGACCTGCGGCGCGTGATCGAACGCGACGACGTCGATGCGCTGCTGATCGCGACGCCCAACCACTGGCACGCGCTCGCGGGCATCTGGGGCCTGCAGGCGGGCAAGCACGTGTACGTCGAGAAGCCGGTGTCGCACTCGGTGTGGGAAGGTGAGCAGCTCGCGCTCGCGTCGACGAGCCTCGGTCGCATCGCGGCCGCGGGCACGCAGAATCGCAGCGATTCCGGCCACCGCGGCTTCCTCGAATGGAGCCGCACGCAGGACCTCGGCCGCATCCGCTACGTGCACGCCGTGTGGTATCGCCTGCGCGATCCGATCGGCAAGGTGAGCGCGGCGCAGCCCGTCGATCCCGCGATCGACCACGACCTGTTCTGCGGCCCGCGCCCGGTCACGCCGGTGCTGCGCGCGAACTACCACTACGACTGGCACTGGCAGTGGCCGTTTGGCAACGGCGAGATCGGCAACCTCGGCTCGCATCTGGTCGACGACGTGCGCTGGCTCACGGGCGTCGGCTTCCCGCGGCGCGTGCTGTGCGCGGGCGGGCGCTACCTGTGGGACGACAACGGCGAGACGCCGAACGTCTCGCTCAGCGTGTTCGACTATGGCTCGTTCCCCGCGCTGCTCGAGCTGCGCAACCTGCCGCTCTCGCCCGAGCTCAACATCGGGCCGACGATGCGCGGCCTCGGCTCGGGCGTGATGATCCGCTACGAGCGTGGCTGGTTCCTCGGAACCCGCGCGGAAAGCCGCTATTTCGCCGAGGACGGCACGCTGGTGCAGAGCTGGCGCGGCGACGCCGGCAAGGACCACCTGCGCAACTTCAGCCGCGCGATCCGCCGCAACGAGTCCGCGCACCTCACCGCGCCGCTCGACGACGTCGTGAAGAGCTCGGCCACATGCCACCTCGCGAACCTCGCCTGGCGCTCGGGCCGTGAGGCGACGCTCGCCGAGACGCGCGACACGCTCGGTGGCATCGATCCCGCGCTCGCGGTGCTCGACTCGATCCCGCAGCACCTCGCCGCGCACGGCATCGCTCCCGACGCGCTGCGCTTCCGTCTCGGCGGCTGGCTCGAGGTCGCGCCCAACGAAGCGCGTTTCGTCGGCGGAGAAGGGTTCGAGCGTGCCAACTTGCTCTTGAAGGAGGAGTACCGTGCGCCGTTCAGCGTTCCGAAGCTCGGCTGAGCTCGCGCTCGTCGCGCTCGTCTCCTGCCACGCGCCGCAAGTGCGCAGCGCGCAGGCTCCCTTGCGCACGGCGCCGCCGGGTTTCGCCTTCAGCCACGACAACTCCCGCACCGAGAGCTGGCCCTTCGGCCTCAACTCGATCTCGACCAAGTTCATCGCCGAGCCCGAGCGTGCGAACGCTTTCGCCGCGAGCTACTGGGTCGTGCGCACGCAGCCGGGCGCCGCGATTCCGACCGAAGCGCTCGTCGCGCGCGTGCGGATCGGCCCCGAATTCCCCGGTGGTTCCTTCGTTCCGGTCGCGGGCGTCGACTACGAGCTGGTGCTCGAGCCCGACCGCAACGGCGCGACGTTCCGCGAGCTCGAGCCTGGCCTCTTCGAGGTGCACATGCCCGCCGACGAGCGCGCGCGCCAGCGCGGTTTCGTGCTGCGCGCGCGCTTTGGCGGCGATGACACGCTGCGCGAGCCGCCGAAGTCGCTGCTGGCGGAGCTCG
>JABWBL010000050.1 GCA_013360535.1 Planctomycetaceae bacterium | reverse complement strand
GCCGCACGCAGCGCCGCTTCGCCGCCGACCACCGGCAGCACCAGCGTCGTCGCGTCGAGGTCGACGGTCAGTTCGGTGCCGGGCGGCGGCCACAGCGTGAAGTCACGGTCACTGGCGAACACCATCAGCGCCAGCTGCTTGCCCGCCTCGAGCACCTGGTCGTCGGGCTGCAGGTCGAACGCGACGTCGACGAACTCGCCCGGTACCAGCGGCTCACTCTTGGTCAGCGAGTTGCGGTTCTGCGGGTCGGCCCAGCCGCGTCGTTGGGTAGAGTGTCGCACGGCGACGGGGGGCGCGTCAAGAGTCGGCTCGGCGCCAGGTACCGTCGCGTCGGGAGGTCGGTGTGTCGGGTCATGCGGTGCTGATCGTCGTGCTGGTGATCGTGGCGGTCGACCTCGTGCTCGTGCCGCTGCGCTCGTCGCGTGCGCAGGGCGACCTCGCCCTCAGCCTGCGCAAGGACATCGCGAGCGAGATCGCGCGCGCCGGCATGAGCACGACGCTGCTCGCCGACGAGAACGTTCCGAGCGACCTGCGCGCGGACTTCACGCTGCGCGGCGAGGTCTCGATCGCCGGCACGCGCGGCATCCTCCACATGGTGCTCGAGTTCTACAAGTCGCAGGACCTGACGCAGACGCGCGAGGTCTGGCGCGACCGCATCGAGCACACCGACACCGACGAGTTCGCGATCCAGGCCGGGCTCGTGCGCGCGGCGGTGCGCCAGCTGCGGCGCCAGTTCGCCGAGCATCCGCTCAAGGCCATCGAGGAGCCGCGGGGCCGCGACTCCGACGGCGCGCGCAAGCACGCGCTGCAGGGGCACGACGTGCTGCACCGCGGCATGACCAAGCACCTGCTCGCGTCGGTCTCGCTCTTCCGGCGCGCGCTCGAGCTCGACTCGCGCTGTGCGCTGGCCTACGCGGGCCTCGCCGAGGCGCTGGTGCGCAAGTACCTGTACTGGGACGGCGACGAGTCGTTCCTCGCCGAGAGCCGCGAGCAGGCGCGGCGCGCGCTGGCGCTCGAGCCCAACTGCGCCGAGGCGCACACCTCGCTGGGGTTCGGCTACCACCTGACGGGCCTCTCGGTCGACGCGCAGCGCGAGTACCGCCTCGCGATCCAGCTCAACCACGAGGAGTGGCTCTCGCACCGCCTGCTCGGCGCGCTGCTCACGCGCGAAGGCAACTTCAAGGCCGCCTCACCGCTCCTGCAGCGCGCGATCGCGATCCGCCCCAACTACATCTCGAGCTACGACCACCTCTACAGCGCCCTGCAGCGGCTCGACCGCTACGAGGAGGCGATCGAGACCGCCGACCGCGGCATCGCCGTCGCGCGCAAGCGCATCGCGCAGCTGCGCGACGACCAGGACTCGCGCCTGCACCTCGCGATGTTGCTCGCGCGCATGGGCTTGCGCGACGAGTGCCTCGGCGAGGTCGCGATGGCGCTGCAGGTCGGCCCCAAGGACGGCTTCACGGCCTTCATGGTCGCGCAGGTGCACGCCGCGCTCGGCAATCCCGAGGAGGCGCTGCAGCACCTGCTGGCGGCCCAGTCGCGGGGCTACTACGTGCGCAGCGAGCTGCGCAGCTCGGAATTCGAGCTCCTGCGCGGCATGCCGGATTTCCAGAAGCTCGGCTGAAACGCGCTCGGCGGGCCCGGAAAGGGCCTTTCGAGCGAGCCCGGCGAGCGCGCCCGTTGAGGGTCCGGCGACCCGACCGTAAACTCTTGGCCCTTCGAATCCGGCCGGGACCCTCCGTCTCTACCCGCGCCCGCCGCCCGAAGCCGGATCCAGAAAGCCGTCATGAGCACCCAGAAGCCGGCGATCAAGAACATCGCCATCATCGCGCACGTCGACCACGGCAAGACCACGCTGGTCGACGCCATGTTCCAGTTCGCGGGCACCTTCCGAGCGAACCAGAAGGTCGAGACCTGCGCGATGGACTCCGACGCGCAGGAGCGCGAGCGCGGCATCACGATCCTCGCCAAGAACACGGCGCTCAACTACCTCGGCACGCGCATCAACGTCGTCGACACGCCCGGCCACGCCGACTTCGGCGGGCAGGTGGAGCGCACGCTCAACATGGCCGACGCGGCGCTCCTGCTCGTCGACGCCCACGAGGGCCCGATGCCGCAGACGCGCTTCGTGCTCAAGAAGGCCTTCGAGCGCGGCCTCAAGGTGCTCGTGCTGATCAACAAGATCGACCGCCCCGACCAGCGCGCGCACGCGGTGCTCAACGAGGTCTTCGACCTGTTCATCGAGCTCGGCGCGCACGACGAGCAGCTCGATTTCCCCGTCGTCTACGGCTCCGGCCGCTCCGGCTTCGCGGTCAAGGAGTTCGAGGACGCCTTCAAGGACGGTCCGAAGGACATGAAGCCGCTCTTCGACATGCTGCTCGAGCACGTCCCGGCGCCGCCGCAGGAAGACGACGCGCCGCTGCAGTTCCAGTGCGCGACGATCGAGCACGACGACTTCCTCGGGCGCATCGGCATCGGCCGCGTGTACCGCGGCACGCTCAAGCCCGGCATGCGCGTGGCGATCTGCCACCCCGAACGCGGGTCGGCCGTGCTGACGAGCATCAAGCAGGTGCTGCGCTTCGAGGGCCTGTCGCGCCAGCCCGCGAACGAGGTCCTCGCCGGCGACATCGCGCTCGTCGGCGGCGGCGTCGACGAGCTCAAGATCGGCGACACGCTCTGCCCGACCGACGTGCAGGAGCCGCTGCCCGCGATCCAGCTCGAGGAGCCGACGATCTCGATGACGTTCGGCGTCAACAACTCGCCCTTCGCCGGCAAGGAAGGCAAGTTCGTCACCAGCCGCCAGATCGCCTCGCGCCTCGACCTCGCGGTCATGCGCGACGTCGCGCTGGTGGTCAACCCGACCGAGTTCTCCGACACCTACGAGGTCCGCGGCCGCGGCGTCATGCACCTCGGCGTGCTGGCCGAGAACATGCGCCGCGAGGGCTTCGAGTTCGTCGTCGGCAAGCCGCGCGTCATCCTCAAGGAAGTCGATGGCAAGCTGTGCGAGCCGATGGAGCGCGCGATGATCGAGGTGCCGAGCGAGCACGCCGGCAAGATCATCGAGTTCCTCGGTCGCCGCCGCGGCGAGATGCTCCACATGGAGCCCTTCGGCCAGACCAGCGTGCGCCTCGAGTTCCGCGTGCCCGCGCGCGGCCTGATCGGCGCGCGTACGGCGATGATGACGATGTCGAAGGGCGAGGCGATCCTGAGCCACATCTTCGACTCGTGGCAGCCCGACCAGGGCCCGGTCGTCGGCCGCACCAACGGCGTGCTCGTCGCCGACCGCTCGGGCGACTCGGTGCCCTACGGCATGTTCAACCTGCTCGACCGCGGCGAGTTCTTCATCGAGGCCGGCACGCCGGTCTACGAGGGCATGATCGTCGGCGAGAACAACAAGGACAGTGACCTCGACCTCAACGTCTGCCGCGAGAAGAAGCTCACGAACATCCGCTCGGCCGGCGCCGACGAGAACGTGTCGCTGCCGCCGCCGCGCCAGATGTCGCTGGAAGAGTGCCTCGAGTACATCGACGACGACGAGCTCGTCGAGATCACCCCGAAGAACCTGCGCCTGCGCAAGCGCATCCTGACGCAGGTCGAGCGCACCAAGGCCTACCGCAAGGCCAACAAGGGTCAGGGCTGAGAGTTCGAGAGGAAATGAGAATGCGAACTCTCAGGATCCTGGCTGCGCCGTCGCCTCGCGGCGCCGGACGACGGGACCGTGAAGATCCTCACGGTCCCTGACAGTTCGTCAACTTCTCGAGCGCCCAGCTTGCTCCAGCGAGCCCGACCCCGCGTCCTGCGGAGCCGGGCTCGCAGGCTTTCTGGCCCATGGCGCGAACGCGCGCCTTTCGACTACGCTCCGCGCATGCTGCGCAAGTCCGTCCTCGTCCTTCCGATCCTCTCGTTTGGCCTGATCGTCGCCTGCGCCGTCACCGCGGCGCCCGAAGCGGCACCTGCGAGCGCGAGCTCCGCCCCGGCGCCCGCCGAGACGCCGCTCGCCGAGTCGACGACCCGAGGCCCGAGGAACGAGGTGCGCTGGGGCGCGTTCCTTCCGGCCGAGCGCTGCGCCACGTGCCACTCCGCGAGCCCGCGCGCGCGCGCGATGACGACCGCCAGCGGCGACGACGTCTCGCCCGTCGGCACGTGGAGCGCGACGATGATGGCGAACTCGTTCCGCGACCCGTACTGGCGCGCGCAGATGGCGACGGAGATCGAGGCCGAGCCGCACCTCAAGCACCAGATCGAGAGCCTGTGCCTGCGCTGCCACGCGCCGATGGAGAGCCAGCAGGCGCGACTCGACGGCCGCGAGACGCCGGCGATCGAGGACATCGTCGCCTCGCCGCTCGCCGCCGAGGGCGTGTCGTGCACCGTCTGCCATCAGGCGCAGCCCACGAACCTCGGGACGCCCGAGAGCTTCTCCGGCCGCATCGAGATCAAGGACGACAAGCAGATCTTCGGCCCCTACTCCGATCCCGCGCCCGCGCCGATGCGCATGCACACCGGCTACACGCCGACGCACGGTGAACACATCTCGTCCTCGGCGCTGTGCGGCGCGTGCCACACGCTCTACACGCAGGCCGCCGGCGCGAAGCAGCCGTTCCTCGAGCAGGCGCCCTACCTCGAGTGGCGCAACAGCGTGTTCTCCGACGAGGGCCAGAAGACGGCGGAATCGCGCTCCTGCGTCGAGTGCCACATGATGGACGCGGGCTCGATGCGCATCGCGCGCAACCCCGGCGGCGTCGACTTCAACATCCGCGTGCGCGACCAGGTGCGCGCGCACACGATGGTCGGCGGCAACGCCTTCATGACCGACATGCTGCGCGCCAACCGCGACGAACTGGGCGTCACCGCGAGCGACGAGGCCCTCAAGCGTGTCGCGACGGCCTCGCGCGCGCTGCTCGCGCACCAGACCGCGAACCTCGAGGTGCTCGACATCCGGCGCTCGACGGAGCAGCTCGAGTTCACGGTGAAGGTCGAGAACCTGACCGGCCACAAGCTGCCCAGCGGTTATCCGTCGCGGCGCGCGTGGCTGCGGGTCGAGGTGCGCCAGGGCCAGAAGGTGCTGTTCCAGTCGGGTGGTTTCGACACGAGCGGGCGGCTCGTGAACCAGCAGGACGAGCTCGCGCTGCCGCACCTCGACCTCGTGCGCTCGCCCAACGAGGTGATCGTGTACGAGATGATCGCGCACGACGGCGAGGGCCAGCCGACGACCTCGCTCGCCCAGATGGAGACGCGCCACAAGGACTCGCGCCTGTTGCCCAAGGGCTGGCGCAAGGACGGCCCGCACGGCGACGAGACCGCGCCCGTCGGCACCGAGGCCGACCCGGACTTCGCGGCCGGCGGCGACCTCGCGCACTACGCGGTCGCGCTGCCCGCGGACGCGCAGGGCGACCTGATCGTCGTCGTGTGGATGATGTACCAGTCGATCCCGCCCGCGTGGGTCGACGGCCTGCGCGGCTCGCGCACCGAGGAAGCGAAGCGCTTCCTCGAGATGTACGCGACGGCCGACAAGAAGCCCGAGACGATCGGCACCGCGGTCGCGGTCGTTCCGTCGGGCAAGTGAACGCGGCGAGGTGAGCGGGGCGAGCGGCGCCGTTCAGCGCTGTTCGTCCGGCTCGTCGGCCTGCCCGGCGTCGTCGGTCTTCTTCAGCGCTTCCGGCGGCTTCGGAAACTCGAGCTCGCTGCCTTCGCCGGCGTAACCGAGCTCCTCGAGGAGCCGCTTGTGCTCCTCGGAGCGCTCGGAGTCGTCCGTCGGCTTGCCGATCGGCTGCACGGCCTTCATCAGGCGCCCGAGCCCGCCGCGCAAGCGCTCGACGACTTCCGGGTGCTTCGCGGCGACGTCGACGAGCTCGCCTGCATCGCTCTCGAGGTCATGGAGCCGCGTCGCGCCGCCGAGCTCCTGCACGAGCTTCCACTTGCCCGACTCCGTGCACGACATGAGGCCGTTGGCGAAGCGCGAGAAGTCCCGTTCGGGGTAGACCTTGAGCGCGGACACGATCGGCTTGCCGTAGGCCTTCTGGTAGTCCGACACGCGCACGCGCGTTTCCTTCGGGGAAAGCAGGCTCTGCGCGTGGCGCACGCCCTGCTGCGGCACCGGCAATCCGGCCAGCTCGAGCAGCGTCGGGAACAGGTCCATCGACATCACCGGCCGCGTGTCGCGCCCCGGCGCGAAGCGAGCCGGGTAGCGCACGATCAAGGGCACGCGCACGAGCGCCTGGTTGAGCGCGTACTGGTGGTCGAGCAGGTGGTGCTCGCCGAGGTTCTCGCCGTGGTCGGCGGTGACGACGATCACGGTGTCCTCCGCGATTCCGCGCTTCTCCAGCTCCGCGACGAGGCCCGCGAACAAGCCATCGAGCTCGAGCAGCGCCGCGTCATACACGTCGCGCAGCACCTCGAGCCGCTCCGGCGAATACTCGTACAGCCCGAAGCAGTAGGCCCACGTCTCGTTCCACGGGAACTCCGTCGCGTAGGTCGCTTCCACCTGCTCCTTCGTGAGCAGCTTCTCGCGCACCTCGCGCGGCGGGATCAGCGGCCGGTGCGCCTCCATGTAGTTGAAGAACGCGAGGAACGGCTTCTGCGCATCGCGCGCATCGAGCCACGTCGCGAGGTTCTCTCGCCCCAGCTCTCCCGCCGCCTTGATCACCCACGGATTCGTGCCGCGATTCTCCGCCCGCTCCGCCAGTTCGCGCGTCGACACGCTCTCGGGCACCTTGCGCTTGAAGATCTCGATCGCGCGCTCCCGGACCTCCTCGTCGAACGGGTGCTTCTGCACGTCGAAGCCCTGCAGGAAGTTCTCCGCCGCCGACACGTGCGGGTTCGCCGCCCATGCGAAGGTCTGGTAACCGGAGTCGCGCAGGAGCTCCGCCACCGTGACGAGGTTCTCGTCGAGGAACTCCGAGCCGTGCATCGCACCGTGCTCCGCCGGCAGCAGTCCCGTGAACATCGACGCGTGCGACGGCACGGTCCAGCACGATGACGACTGGCAGTCCTCGAATACGCGCGCCGACTTCGCGAACTCCTCGAGGAACGGCGTGGTCTTGCGCGAGTAGCCGTAGGCGCTCAGGTGGTCGGCGCGGGTCGTGTCCCACACGACCCACAGCACGTTGGGGCGCTTCGCCGCCGGTGCGGGCTCCTCGCGACAGCCGAGAAAGACGCTGCAAAGTGCGAGCAGAACGAGGCTACGACGCATGGACGGTCCTTCCCCTCACACGCTCCCACAGCGCCACCGCACCGAGGCCTGCGAACACCATCAGGAGCGGCATGATCGGCAGGCGGAAGCGCGTGAGCCCGAACGTGATCATGTGGATCGCGGTGTAGTAGTAGATGAAGAGCAGCGTGAGGCTCGCGAACGGATGCCGCGCGCGCGCGTACAGCGCCGGCAGTGCGCAGAGCAGCGTGAGCACGTACGCGACCACGCAGGACCACGAGAGCCCGAGCTCGAGCGCGCGCGGAATCTCGCCGTAGCCCTTCTTGAACAGGTGGCGCATCACGAACGACGTCGGATTCCACAGGTCGACGAACTTGTACCACGCGCGCTGCAGGGTCCACGGGAGGTCCTCGAGCGCGAACTCGACCGCGACCGCCTGCGCACCCTGCATCATCTGCAGGTCCGTCGGCTTCTCGACCTCGAGCCGCTCGCTGACGACGCGCACGATCTGGCTGCCGCCGACCTCCGCCACGGGAGCGTTCGTCCACGCGCTGAAAGGCGCTGGAAAACGCACGTTCCAGTCCGAGCCCGCGCGGCGCCGCGCGTAGGCCGCCGGCTGGTTGCCGCGCCACAGGTTGTACGGCCCGCTGGAATCCATCAGCACGAATCCGCCGTGCACCTCGAGGTTGCGGATCGTCCACGGCGCGACGGTGGCGATCCACGCGAGCGCCGTCACCGCGACGAACCTGAGCGCCCGCACGCGCCACTCGCGATGCTGCAGCACGTACCACACGCCCAGCAGCGGCAGCAGGTACATCACCGACGACTTCACGTACGACGCGAACGCGAGCAGCACCCCGACCACGAGCGCCGTCACGATCCCCTCGGGCTCCTTCTTGCGCGCGAGCAGCACGAGCGCCGCGAGCAGCAGGAACACGAACAGCGTCTCGTTGAACAGATAGTGCGTGAACGCCACGAGCGTCGGGTCGAGCGCGAAGAACCACGCCCCGACGAGCGCTGGCCGATGCTCGAACCACGCGCGCCCCAGCCGGTACACGAGCCACGTCGACGCGGCGCCGAGCAGCACCTGCGCGAGCTTGATCCAGATGTCCGCTCGCCCGCACACCGCCATCACGAGCGCCATGAACGCCGGATATCCGGGCGCCTGGTACGCGCCGGGATAACGGTCGAGCGTGTGCAGCTGCCGCTCGCCGGGATTCTGCACCCACGACTGGAACGAGCCCGTGTAGCCCTTCCCGTCGAGCAAGTCCTCCGCACGCTGCACGTACGTGATCTGGTCGTTCCACGGCTGCGCATCGCGCGCGAGCCACAGCGCCACGAGGCGCACGAGCAACGCCACGACGACGAGCGCGATCACCGCCCGTCGCTGGCGCGCGTTCTGCTCTTGGACTTCCATCGCCGGTGGCGCGCGCGGCCGTCAGTGCTTCGGCGCCTTCGGCTTCTTGGGTTCCGACGGCTCCGCGTCTCCCGACGCGTCCTTCGGTCCCTCGTAGGGCGGCGGAGCGGCGAGCCCCCCGCCCGTGCCGTCGTCGGCGTAACCGAGCTCGTTCATCTGGCGCTGCAGCTCCGGGTCCATCTCGCCCGCGCCCGCCGGCCCGAGCTTCGACAGGCGATAGCGTTGCTCCGCCATCATGCGCTCGATGTCGCGCAACCGCGCCGCGGTCGAGTTGGGATCCTGCTTCGAGATGTCGCGCAGCTCGAACGGATCCTTCGCGCGGTCGAACAGGCGCTCGGCGACCGTCGGCTCGTGGATGAACTTCCACTCGCGCGCCGTGATCGCGTACATCTCTCCCGGCTCGCCGTCGTCGGTCGTCGCGAGCTCGCGCCCCGTGCGCTGCGCGAACACCGGCCGCTCCTTGAAGTCCGGCGCGAGCGCGTCGACACCCGTCGCGTTCTCGAAGAACGCCCGCCACTTCTTCGTCTCCAGCGGCTGCACGCGCCCGAGCACCGTCGGCATCAGGTCGATCAGGCTGACGAGCTTGTCCGTGCGCCCCGGAGCGACCTGCGCCGCCGCCGGGAAGCGCATCAGGAGCGGCACGCGCAGCTGCTCATCCCACACGAGGCCGTGCGCGGTCCAGTCGTGCTGGTTGAGCCCCTCGCCGTGGTCCGCCGTCAGCACGACGACGCTCTTGTCGTACAGGCCCTTCGCCTTCAGCGCATCGATCACGCGCCCGAACTGGTCGTCCGCGTAGCGCACTTCCTCGCAGTAATTGTCGAGCGCCCAGCGGGTCTCGGTGTCCTTCTTGCCGTTCGAGCGCGTCGCCCGCTCCGGGATCCCGCGCTCGGCGATCCACGCTTCCTTCTTCGCCGTGTCGTCGAGCCCGTCGAACATTCCATCGAACGGCTCGGGCGCGCGGTGCGGCCAGTGCGGGTCGTAGAAGTGGATCCACAGGAAGAACGGCTCCTTCGCGTGCTGTTCGATCCACGGGAGCGCATCGCCGAGCGTCTCGCCCGCCTTGCGCTCGGCGGCCTTCGGCTCGCTCCACGTCTCGAAGCCCGCGCCGATGCCCGACGGCACCTTCAGCGGCGCCGCGCTCACGAAACCCGCCGTCGCGTACCCCGCATCCTTCGCGACCTGCGCGAACGACAGCATGCCGCCGGCCCAGCCAAACGGCTTGCCACCGTGCATCAGGTTGGCGGTGATGCCGTGCTCGATCGGATAGCGCGAGGTGAGCATCGACGCGTGGCTCGGCAGCGTCGTCGCCATGGTCGCGTAGGCCTGCTCGAACACGAGCGCGTCCTTCGAGAACGCGTCGATGCGCGGCGTCGTGTCGCGATAGAAGCCGTAGCAGCCCAGATGGTCCGCCCGCAGCGTGTCGATCGTGACGAGCACGATGTTCGGCCGCTTCAGGGGTCGGTTTTCGGCCTCGTCGCCGCCGTTGCAGCCCGAGAGCAGGATCCCGAGGACGCACAGGACGCCCGCGGCGCCGCCGGAGGGAGAGAGAGATCGCGTCATGCTGGAACTTCGGCCCCGGGGGTGGCGCCGGGAGGAAGTATAGGCGCCAAGGGCCGTCGAGGCGGCCCTGCAGCCCACGTGCGGGGCCCGCATTCGGCCCGGACCGCGCTCTCGGCCCCCTGAGCAGGGTTCAGGCGGGCCACCGGGAGCCGAACTTTGTTCGCGGAGCGTCCCAAGCCCTGCGCTCGGCTCCCGGCGACCCGCCTGAAGGGTCCAACCTTCTCTCTCCGCTCCCAACGCAGCGTCCGGCGCCCCGGTTCAGGCCCGACCTCCCCCTCACGCACGCTGCCAGCCCTGAAACACGAAATCGGCCGAGCCCCGCCCGATTCACTCCAAGGGCGTATTCAGCGTCTGGGATGAAACGTCCGAACCCGGGACGTCCCCCCCGCGAACTCCCCCGCTCCGCTCTTCTTCCGAGCCCTCCCATGACTTCTACCCTCACGCGCCCGGCGACCCCGACCGGCCGCGAGCGCCTCCTCGGCCCCGACGACCTGATCGTGTCCAAGACCGACCTGCAGGGTCGCATCACGTACGCGAACAAGACCTTCCAGCGCATCGCGGGCTACACCGAGGGCGAGCTGATCGGCGCTCCGCACAGCATCGTGCGCCATCCGGCGATGCCGCGCTGCGTCTTCAAGCTGCTGTGGGACACGCTGCAGTCGGGCAACGAGATCTTCGCCTACGTGCTCAACCTCGCGAAGCCGGGCGACCACTACTGGGTCTTCGCGCACGTCACTCCGAGCTTCGACGAGTCGGGCCGCATCGTCGGCTACCACTCGAACCGCCGCTCGCCCGAGCGCTCGGCCGTCGAGAAGGCGCGTGGCCTGTACGAGGTCGTGCTCGCGGAGGAGCGCAAGCACTCCAGCCCCCAGCGCCAGGTCGAAGCCGGCCTCGCGCTCGTGACCAAGACGCTCGCCGACGCGGGCATCAGCTACGACGAGTTCGTCTTCAGCCTCTAGGCCCACCGATGCCCCCGACCACCGAACACGAGAACGTCGAGCGCGTCCGCGAGCTCGAGGAACGCCTCCAGCGCTACGAACGCTGGATCGCGCAGGTCACGCAAGTCTGCGAGAGCGCCGCCGCCGGCCAGCTCGAGGAACGCCTGATCCACGCCTCCGAGTGCGGCGACCCGACGCTCGAGCGCATGCTCGACTCCGTCAACAACGCGCTCGACGCCGTCGACGCCTACGTGCGCGAGTCGCGCGTGAGCCTCGACTGCGCCAGCCGCGGCAAGTTCTACCGCGTGTTCGTGCTCAAGGGCCTCAAGGGCTCCTACCGCAACGCCGCCGAGACGATCAACCGCGCCGGCCAGACCATGGCCGAGCGCACCAACGCGCTCGCCATCGCCGAGTGCGCGCGCCGCGAGCAGGCCGACCAGTTCGAGCAGTTCCTCGGGCGCGTCGTCACGTCCGTCGGCGAGGCCTCCAAGCAGCTCGAGTCGACCGCCGAGAAGATCGGTACGGTCGTCGAAGGCTCGCGCCGCGAGACCACGTCGGTCGAAGTCGCGGCGCAGGCGCTGGCGAGCGAGGTGCAGTCGGTCGCGGCCGCCACCGAGGAACTGAGCGCGACCGCCGGCGAGATCGACCGCCAGATCGGCGACTCCAGCAACGCCTCGCAGGCCGCCGTCACCGAGGCCAACTCGACCGCCAAGACGATCGCGGAGCTCTCGGAGCTCTCGAAGACCATCGGCGGCGTGCTGCGCCTGATCTCGGAAGTCGCCGAGCAGACCAACCTGCTCGCGCTCAACGCCACGATCGAGGCCGCACGCGCCGGCGAGGCCGGTCGTGGCTTCGCCGTCGTCGCGAGCGAAGTGAAGAACCTCGCCAAGCAGACCTCGAAGTCGACCGAGGAGATCGCCGGGCACATCGGCGCGATCCAGTCGACCACCGCCGAGGCCGTCGCCGCGATCGAGCGCATCCGCACGCGCATCGGCGTGCTGAGCACGAGCGCGCAGCAGATCGGCACCGCCGTCCAGCAGCAGGTGCTCGCCACGCGCGAGATCTCCGCCAGCGTGCAGCGCGCCGCCGAAGGCACCGACACGGTCGCACGCGGCATGGGTTACGTGTCGAGCGCGACGCAGTCGACCGCCGACACGATCGGCGAGGTCGAGCGCGAGGCCAAGGCGCTCGAGCGCCAGTCCGACGCGCTGCGCGACGAAGCCGCGCGCTTCCTCGCGACGCTGCGCTCCAGCGGCCCG
>JABWBL010000626.1 GCA_013360535.1 Planctomycetaceae bacterium | reverse complement strand
ACCTCGAGCAGGAAGTGCACCCCGCCGCGCAGGTCGAGGCCGAGATACATCGGCAGCGCCTGGATCGAGGTGAGCCAGCTCGGCGAGGCCGACAGCAGGTTGAGCGCGACCACGTAGGACGGGTCGGCGGCGTCGGGGTTGAAGGTCTGCTCGATGACGTCCTTGGCGCGCAGCTGGGTCTCGGTGTCCTTGAAGCGGGCACGCACGCTGGTGGCGTCGGAGAAGATGCCGGTGTTCTCGATGCCGGCCGCCTTGAGCGCACCGGCGATGCGGTCGGTGGTGGCCGCGGTGTCGAGCTTGAGCGTGGCCTTGGCGCTGGACACCTGCACCGCCGGCACCTCGCCGTAGAAGTTGGGCAGGGTGTAGATCAGGCCCCAGAGCAGCACGAGGCCGATCAGGAGGTTCTTCCAGAGGGGATAGCGGTTCATCGTCGGCGGGAATTTGGGTGGAGCGGGGCCCGACGGGAGGCGTCGGGCTGCGCCTGCCGGGCGCGCGCATCCCCTTGCTCGACGGTGCGCTGGTGCTCCGGGATCTCGCCCTCGGCTGGTCCGTCGCAGGCTGGGAGGGGAGCGCTGGCGCGGTCCTCGAGCCGGTGTCGATGCCCTTGCTCACCGAGGCGCTCGGTCTGCCGCGCATGGCGGGGGTGATGTCGGCCGCGCTGCCGGGCTTGCACCTGCGTCCGGGCGAGCTCGTGCTCGACGGCACGCTCGCGGTGTCCGTCTTTGGCGGGTGGGTGCAGGCGAGCGGACTGCGCGTGCTCGAACCCTTCGGCGTCGCTTCGCACCTGACGGGCGAGATCGAGGCGCGCCACATCGATCTCGCCCAGCTTACCGAGGCCTTCAGCTTCGGCAGCATCACCGGTCATATCGACGCCGATGTGCGCGGCCTGGAGCTGTCGAGCTGGCGGCCCACGGCCTTCGACGCCTGGTTCCGCGACCATTTTGGCCTGCGACCGGCTTGGATCCGGCTCAACAACCGCGTGAGCATCGAGGCTTTCGGCGTCTCGCCGACGAGCGAGATCGTGCTCGGCCCCGACGCGTGGATGTTCACGACCCGCGACCGCGCGGTCGACGTCTGGCGCGGCGCCGATCCGTTCAGCGCCGAGGAACTCGAGCTGTGGGGAAAGGTGCTCGCCGACCGCCGCGAGTGGTGCGCGCAACGTGGCGTGAAGTACCTCTTCGCGATCGCTCCCAACAAGGAGTCGATCTACCCCGAGTTCTTCCCGGCGCGCTTCGACAAGCTCGGGCCCTCGCGGCGCGAGCAGCTCGTGCAGCACGTCGGCCGACGCACCGAATTCCCGCTGCTCGACCTGACGGAGCCGATCCTCGCCGAGAAGGCGCTCGCGCAGCCCGGAGAGCAGCTCTACTACCGTCTCGGCACGCACTGGAATGACCGTGGTGCCGTGCCTGCCGCGCGCGCGCTGCTCGAACGTCTCAGGCGCGAGCTGCCGCAGCTCGCCGCGCCCGCGCGCGAGGCCTTCACCTTCGTTCCGACGGAGTTTCAGGACGATTCCTGGGCCGGGCGCCTCTACATGGAGGACGTGCTGCGGCAGCCCAACGCCGACGCGAGCTGGTCGCGCGCGATCCCCGCGGCGGCGTGGGAGCGGCTGCGGCAATTCCTCGAGCGCCGCGACAAGACGCCCGAGGAGCGCGTGCGCTTCGCGATCCGGCCCGAGCCGGGCGAAGGCAGCGGCTGGGCGATCGACGTGCTCGACAGCATGAACGTCGACGTCGTGCGCGAAGGTGTCGCGGCGCCGCGTGCGGTCGTGTTCCACGACTCGATGGGGGAGAAGCTGCGGCCGCTGCTCGCGGAAGCCTTCTCGCGCGTCGCGTTCCGCTGGGTTCCGGACTTCGACACGAACGTGATCGAGCGCGAGCAGCCCGACGTCGTGCTGCAGGTGTTCGTCGAGCGCGCGCTCGCGGCGGTCTCGCTCTCGACCTCGCCGCTCGACACGCAAGAGGTGCTCGAAACCGAGTTCCGCGCCTCGTCGACGACGCTCCTCGTGGGCCTCGGCCAGCTCACGCTGCCGGCCGGCGCGAAGAGCCGCATCTCGCAGCACGGCGAGGACGGACTGACGCTCGAGTACGGCGGCACGGCGCTCGAGCTGCCGCCGCTCGTGGTGCCGCCGGGCACGTGGCCGGTGCTGCGGATCGAGCTCGACAGCCCGGTCGACACGGCCCTGTGCCTCGAGTTCCTGACCGGCCGCTT
>JABWBL010000625.1 GCA_013360535.1 Planctomycetaceae bacterium | reverse complement strand
GAGCCCGGCAGTGCCGATGTGCCGCCGGACGCGAGCGCACCGCTGACGATCGTGCTCTCCGGGCGCTGAAAGTTCGCCGAGCGAAAGGGCCGCGAGCTGGCGGGCGCGAAGGCGCTCACAAGCCCCAGCCGAGCCCCGCGATCAGCGCGAAGTCGGTGCCCGCGGCCGAGATGACGTCCTCCTGGAAGCCCAGCGAGAGCCGCACGCCGTCGTCGAGGTCGTGCACGACGCCGACGACGAGATCGAGGATCGGCGCGTCGAGTTCCTCGCTCGGGAAGTCGTCGGAGATCGGCGACAGCAGCTCGAGCTGCACCACGGCGGAAGTCTCGGCCGTCACGCGCGTCTCGAACGCGGCGCCGAGCGCGAAACGCTCGGGAATCCCGAGGGAAGTGTCGCGGAAGCTGCGCGCGCGGCCTGCGTGGACCCAGCTCGCCGCGACGAACAGCGTGCTGCGGCCGAGGTCGCGCTCGCCGCACCAGCCGAGCCCGAAGTCGAGTTCGCCGTTGCCGAAGCCATCGCGCTCGCTGCCGGTCGGAAGTTCGACCGTCGCGCGCCACAGCGAGCCCCAGCCGCCGCTGCGCGCCTCGCTCTCCCCGAGGCCGAGCGTCAGCTGCAGGTCTTCGAGCGCGAGCTCGTTGGCCTTCATCGAGTAGGCCTCGGTCCCGTTCTCGCGAACGTGCACGTCGAACGTGTCGTCGGGCGCATCCTCGCGCCCGGAGTTGGGGAAACCGAACAGGCTGTGGAAATCGCCGATGAACTCGTCGAGCGAGCCGTCGCCGCCGTGGACGAGGCCGGTGTCGAGCGCGAGCTCGACACCCTCGGCGACGCCGACGCGCGCCTGCACGCGGGCGAGCGCGAGCTCCGCGTCGATGCGCAGGTCGTTGCCCTGCTTCACGACGTTCTCGAAGATCGACGAGTAGGACAGGCTCGCCGCGCCCCCGACGGTCCCCGTGCGCTGCACGACCGCGCGCCGCAGCCCCAGGTGTGGGAAGGTCAGCAGGATCGGGTGCGGATGGCGCGTGAGCAGCGGGCCGCGGACCCGCGCGGCGGCTTGCGAATCCAGCTCGGGCAAAGCGCTGCAGGCACTCGCGAGCCACAGCAGCGCGAGCACGAGAAGGGGCGAGAGGCACTTCAAGCTTGGGGGGACTCCAGATGCTGCCGGATGCGCTCCGCGAGCTCGCGCCCGATGCCGGAGACGGCGGCGATGTCTTCGATGGCCGCCTCGCGCAGCCCGGCGACGCTCCCGAAGCGGCGCAGCAGCGCCTTGCGCTTGGTGTCGCCGACGCCGGGGATCGAGTCGAGCTGCGAGCGGATGCGGCCGCGTTCCTTGCGGTGGAAGGTGATCGCGAAGCGGTGCGCCTCGTCGCGGATGCGCTCGAGCATCAGCCGGCCCGGATCGTGGCGCGCGAGGTCGATGGCGTCGACCGCGCCGGGCAGGAAGATGCGTTCTTCGCTGCTTTCCTTGCGCTTTTCGCCGACCGTGCGCTCCGAGCGCGCCTTGGCGAGGCCGATCATCGGCACTTCCCAGGCTTCGGCCTCCTCGCGCGCCTCGAGCGCCTTCGCAAGCTGCTGCGCCCCGCCGTCGATCACGACCAGATCGGGCAGGTCGTCTTCCTCGACGCCGCGGCGCAGCGAACGCCCGACCACTTCCTTCATCGACGCGAAGTCGTCCTGCCCCTCGACGCCACGCACCTTGAAGCGCCGGTAGCCGGCCTTGTCGGGATGCCCGCCGCGGAAACGCACGCGACTCGCGACGACGTGCGTGCCCTGCAGGTTCGAGATGTCGAAGCAGTCGATCACCTCCGGCGGCCCGGCGAGGTCGCACAGGCTCGCGAGCCGCTCCAGCGCGGCTTCCTCGAAGGCTTCTTCACTCTCGCGCTTGGCGAGCGCGAGGCGCGCGTTCTCGTGCGCGAGGTCGAGCATGCGACGCCGCTCGCCCGCTTGCGGGACGACGAGCCGCGTGCCCGTGCCGAGCGTGCCCTCGAGCAGCTCGAGCTCCGCTGGCTCGACCGAAAGCACGATTTCCGCCGGGACGTCGCGCCGTCCGTTGCCATACAGCGCCGTCAACACGTCGTGCCACAGTTCCTCGTCGGGCAATTCCGAGCGGAACAGGTGCGAGCGGCTCTCGCTCATGCGCCCCGCGCGGAACGCGAGCCGGTGCACGACCGCCTCGTTGCCACGCCGCGCGAGAGCGAGCACGTCGCGCTCGACATGGTCGCCC
>JABWBL010000624.1 GCA_013360535.1 Planctomycetaceae bacterium | reverse complement strand
CCGACGGCTTCACGCGCTGCGCTCCGGTCGACGTGACGCTGGTCCGCGACGGCACCCACGAGCCGCTCGAGATCCGCCTCGAACGTGGTGGCACGATCCTCGGCCGCGTGCAGCGCCCCGATGGCACGCCCGCGGCCGGCGCGACGGTGCGCCAGCGCATCACGATGGAGTCGCTGCGTTCGCTCGGCGCCGAGGAGAACGGTATCCCGCGTGCGGCGACCGCCGGTTCCGACGGCAATTTCCGCTTCGGCGAGCTCGGCGCCGGCCTCGTGCAACTCGTGGCGAGCCTCGACGGTTTCGCGACCTCGACGATCGTCGAGGCGCAGGTCAAGCCCGGCGAGGAAACGTGCGACGTCGTGCTCACGTTGCGCGTCGGCGGGCGCATCACCGGTGAGGTGTACGCCAAGGACGGCACGCCGGCGGCCGGCGCGCAGGTGATCGCGCAGCTGACGGCGGATCCGCTCGCGCAGCGCTTCGCGACCAGCGACCGCGAGGGCCTGTTCGCGTTCGAGCACATGGCGCCGGGCACCTATCAAGTGCTCCACATCCCCGGCATGGGCGGCGCGAGTTCCGACCCGGAGGACGCGACGGCGATGTTCGGGGACATGAAGATGGCGAGCGCGACGGTCGAGGACGGTGCGGAAGTGCACGTCGTGCTCGGTGCGCCGCCGAAGGATCCCGTCGAGATCTCGGGCCGCGTGCTCGCCGGCGAGGCGGGCGTGCCGAGCGTGGTGCTGAGCTTCATCCCGGACGCGATCGACACGATCAGCGGGCTCAAGCTCGCCACGACCGACGCCGGCGGGCGCTACTCGCTGCGCCTCGACGGGCCGGGCCGCTACACGGTGTCGATCCAGAAGCCCGGTGCCTCGGGGCAGCAGCAGTCGATCACGCTCAGCCTCGACGTGCCCTCCGGCGCCAGCTTCGGCCACGACTTCCACCTGCCGCTGGGTTCGATCGCGGGCCGTGTCACCGACGGCGAAGGCCGGCCGGCCGCGCACGTGCGCGTGTCGCTGTTCGAGTCGGGCCCGGTGCGCAACGGCACGCTGATGGGCGAGCACTACTCCGAGATCGAGACCGGCGAGGACGGGCGCTACGAGCTCGTGTGGCTCAAGCCGCGCGAGTACGCGGTCGCGGTCGGCGGGGTCGCGCTCGGTGGCCTGCTCGGCGGGACGAGCACGTCCGGTCGTCAGGTGCGCGAAGGTGTCGTCGTGCAGGCCGAGCGCCGCACCGACGGCGTCGACTTCCAGCTCCGCAAGCCCGGCCGCATCACCGGTGTCGTGCGTCAGGCCGATGGAACGCCCGCGCCCGAGGCCGCGATCTTCGCGCGCGACGCGCAGGGTCGTCCGCTCGAGCGCCTGTCGATGATCGCGACGGATTCGAGCGGCCGCTTCACCTACGAGGGCCTCGAGCCCGGCGACTACACGGTCATGGCGCGCAAGGACACGCTCACGACCGGCGAGAGCGCGCGCCTGCGCGTCGAGGAAGGGCGCACGGCCGAGGTCGAGCTCGCGCTGCACGGCGGCACGATCCTGCTCGTGTCGCTCGTGGGCGAGGACGGCCAAGCGCTCGACTGCACGGTCAGCGTGCTCGACGAGGCGGGGCGACAGGTCAACGGCACGCTCGCGCTGACCGAGATCATGGCGGCTTTCTCCAACGGCACGCTCAACTCGAAGGAGCAGCGCGTCGGCCCGCTCACGCCCGGCAAGTACCGCGTCACCGTCGTCGCCGACGACGGCCGCAAGACCACCAAGCCCGTGACGCTCTCCGGGCAGGCGGAGCGCAAGCTCAACATTCGCCTCTGAGATCTTCCGGGTCCGGGGACTCGGGGCCGTAACGCGCCTTCGGCTCGCCTGTAGGCGCTGGAGCGGCGGGACGGGCCACGAATTGGACACCACCACGAACAGCACGATCGGAAGCCTGCCGCGAATGCGGAGTCCTGAGCGTCCCTCGCTCGGGCGAGCAGGGGTCCGATCGATTTGCGCCCCCCATCGACACGATTCGATGGGCCTGTCGAATTTCGGCTCCAGCGGCCAAGGACGGCGGCGTCGGGGACGTTAGCCTATTCGCCATGGCCGTGAAGCTCGCCACTTGCGTAGCCGCCCTGCGCCGTCGTGTCGTCGCCGCCCAATGGACGGCGCGCGCCGGCGGACTGATCGGCTGGACGATCGCCGGATGCGCCACTGCGGCGCTGCTCGCACGCGGCATCGCGGACTGGCCGCGCG
>JABWBL010000623.1 GCA_013360535.1 Planctomycetaceae bacterium | reverse complement strand
GAGGTGGCGCGCGCCGCCGGTGCTTTCATCACCACGCGTGGCGTCGTGCGCGACGACGAGCGCGAGCTCGAGCGCACCTTCGCCGCCGCCCTCGAGCGCTGCGACGTCCTCGTCACCACCGGCGGCGTCAGCATGGGCAAGTACGACCTCGTCGGCGCCGCCCTCGAGCGTATCGGCGTCCGCGGCGACTTCCACCGCGTCGCCATCAAGCCCGGCAAGCCCCTGTGGTTCGGCCTCGCGGGCGACAAGCCGGTTTTTGCGCTCCCCGGCAATCCCGTGTCGTGCCTCGTCAACCACGAAGTCTTCGTCGGCCCCGCGCTGCGCATTCTCGGCGGCGAACGCGCCACCGACGTCTTCGCGCCTCCGCCGCGCGCCATTTGGGCCGGCCCCGCGCGCGGCACGAATCCGCGTGAGCAATACCTCCCCGTGCGCGTTCTCCCCGGCGCCGACGGCGTCACTCGCCTCGAACCCGTGAAGTGGAACGGCTCCGCCGACGTCGTCGGCATCTCCAACTGCTCCGCGCTCGCCGTTCAGCCGATCGACACCGCTCTCAAGCCCGGGGATGTCGTCGTCTATCGCTTGCTGGGGTGAGCATGGAACTCGTCGAAGAGATCAACGCGCAGCTCCGGCACGTCACGATCCTGGAACGGATGGAGTTCCTGTCCGAGCTCGAAGTGGGGCACAGCTCGCTTGCGCTCGAACTCGTGGACGACGCGAGCAGGCCGACGAAGCGGATCCTGCTCGTCGCGAGCGACATCTCCGGCCTCGAACTGCGCGACTTCTGCGGTTTCACGCAACTCTGCTGCCTGCAGGTCGCAGACGTTCGTCGCCAGCAGCACGATCGCGTGCGCTACACCATCGAGGATCTCGAACACCGGAGGATCCGGCTCCGCTGCGACGGCATCTCGCTGCGGCAACTTGCGCCGATCTCGCGCTGACAGGTTCGCTGCCGAACGGCATCAAGATCTCCTGATGGCGTCACCCAGAATTCGCAGGCGCAGATCTCGACCATGCCGAGCTCGGGGTGGCCCGGCATCGGATCGGCCTGGATCTCCGGCGGGAGCAAGCGCTGCACCTGCTCGAGCGGCGCCGTGAAGTTCACCGTGAAGCGCCGGTTGGTGTACGACGTCTCGTTTGCCGGCTGCGGCCCCACGCACCCCAACCGTTCCTGAAACTCCCTCGCGCGCTGCTCCCACTGTTGCGGCGCTCTCGCGAGCGTTTCGGGCGCCATCTCGGCGAGCTCCTTCTCAGCGGGAAGCTGTGGCTGCCGTGGTCGAATCGAAAATGCGCATCATCAGCGCATGCAGTTCGTGTTCATGGAGCACCGCCACGGAGACAACAGGGGTGCCCGGCTTGAGCGAAGGCGGCACCCACGGAATTTCGACGGGCCCTTCGCCGTCGAAGGACATCACGAACACCGCCTCTTCAGCGCAGACCGCCAGCGCCTCGGGCGGCTTGAGGCTCTTCAAGCGCTCCCATCGTCCGCGCCACACGTCGATCAACCGCACGGGGACCACCCCGCTCGTCCGGCGCTCGCCCCGCGGAAAACCCTCGTCGATCCTCTCGAACTCACCGTTCGCCTTGAGCTGGAGCCAGATGCCCCCCAGGTGGTTCTCACTCTGCCCGAGGGTGCGGATCTGGATCACCGTCGGGCTCTCCACTCTCGATTGGGGCGGCGCGGCCGGGACAGTCGGCTCCGCTGCCCTGCAAGCGGCCACGATCAGCACCACGCCTGCGAATGTGCCGAGCGTCTTCATCGAAGCTCTCTAGTCGATTCAGGCTCGGGCGCCACACCGCGCCCGTGGCCGACGCGCCGTGTCCTGCCTTGCGCAGTTCGGTCCTCCGCGACCACGTTTCGTGAGTTCCCGACACTCGCGCATCCCTTCGGGCCCGTCGCGCTCGTACCGAGCGAGCAGCTTGTAACCGGTCTTCCGGCTGATGCCGAACTTGCGGCACAGCTCGGTCATCGACAACGGGCCGTCCTGGGCGGCCACGACGAACTTCAAGCGCTCATTCACAGGGTCGGTTTGTTGCCACGGCATCCGGGCAACAGACCACGGCGCGGCCGAACTGGCGGCGCAAAGTGTCACCCATGTGCCCGGACAAATGTGTTACCCATGTACCCGGGAGCTAGAACCGATCGGTGTGGAAACGGAGTCGGGCGGCGTAGCGTCTGGAGGGCAGTACCACCCACCCCCAAACGCCAAACCACCCGATGAAGACCA
>JABWBL010000622.1 GCA_013360535.1 Planctomycetaceae bacterium | reverse complement strand
GACGCCCTCGAGCGTTCCAGCCGCAGCGGAGATCTGGCGCGCTTCCGGGCGGCGCAGGGCGCGCTGGTCCGTCTCTCGGGCCAGTCCGAGAAGCCCAGCGTGGCCGCGTGGCGCGAGTGGTGGGCCGCACGCGCCCGCTGACGCGCTCGCCAAACCCCGCGAAAATCCGTAGGATTCCGCTTCCTGCGCCCGGCGCGGGACCGCCATGACCGAGTGGAAGTTCACCAAGCGCCAGCCCGCCTGCCGCCACTGCCAGCGCACGTTCGAGGACACCGAGCCGCACATCTCCGCGCTCGCGGTCCGCGGCGAGGAAGTCGCGCGTGAGGACGTCTGTCTCGCGTGCTGGAAGACCCAGGTGTCGCGCGGCGACCTGTTCTGGTGGCGCACGCGCCACGAAGAGGGCAAGAAGCGCGGCATCGCGCTCAACCTCGAGGCGCTCGAGGCGCTCTTCACGCGACTCGAAGGGCAAGCCGCCGGTGCGCTGGCGGAGCTGCGCTACGTGCTGTGCCTCGTGCTGATGCGCAAGCGCAAGCTCAAGATCGAGCGGGTCGAGCGCGACGCCGACGGCGAGGCGCTGATCGTCAGTCGTCCGCGCCGCAGCGAGCTCTACCGCGTCGCGGTGTTCGATTTCTCGCCGGAAAAGATCGACGAATTGCGCACGCGACTGCAGGAAGTCTTCGAGGGCGCGGAGGCGGCGGAGATCGATCCGGACGCCAAGGTCGGAGCGCAGGATGGCGACGACGCGGCCGCGGACGACGAGCTCGGCGAAGAAGCGGGCGCCACCTCCGCGGCTGTGCCCGGCGAGTGAGACCGATGCGCTCGCGCGCGACCGGCGCGTGAGAGGCCGCGCGCGAGAATCGTTTGCGGCTCCAACGAAGGGGCGCGGGCGCCTGGGGGAGCAAGGCGGGGCGGAGCCGTTGGCTTGGGCGCTGGGGCGGACTCGGAAGCCAAGCGAAGTCTCGCCGCCGATTGCGAACTCCTCACCAAGCGTTCGTGAGGATTCGAAAGGGCGAGTGGGCTGGCGAGGGCCCCGAATCGCTCCCACGGGGCCGGATCTGGGTGTCCGGCGGCTCCCAGTGGAGCGCTGGTGGGACGGCTGCCCACCGCGGCGGGTGGGACGGCGTCCCACGGCGCCGGAGCCAAGAGTCGGCCCGAGCGTGGACTGACGGAGGCTCGAAGGGGCGCGGGACGTGTCGTGGGGCTGCGCCGGAGGGCCCAGCGGCGGCCGGGGTCGTGCGCGAGGTTCAACCACAACAGGTTGTGGCTCGATAGCCAGAATCGAAGCGGCGCCCTCAACTGATTGCGTCCGACCAAGGGCGAATCTGCGCCCAGCTCCGCGGCGCCAAGTCCTTCGGAGACAACAACTTCCGACCGCAAATCTCGAGTTTGCCGTTGCAGGGGAACCGGTGGGACGGAAAACTCCCCATGTGGGGCTGATTGGGCTGTAGTGGGCTGGCGGTTCGGTTGGAGGCAGGGTTCCCGTGATGTGGCTCGGAGAGTCGACGCATTCGCTGGATGACAAAGGGCGCTTGAGCGTCCCGCGTCGTCTTCTGGCGAACCAGCAGCTCGGCGCCGACGGGAAGCTCGCCCTGGTCCTCACCCAGGGTTTCGAGGGCTGCCTGTTCCTGTTCACCGAGTCGGGCTTCGCGCAGGCGATTTCGCGCCTGGAGACCCAGGCCTTCGCCGGCGCCGACAAGCGCGCGATGCAGCGTGTCTTCTTCTCGAAGGCGCAGCGCATCGAGCTCGACGAGAAGAACCGCCTCAACCTGCCGGACTCGCTGCGGGCGCTCGCCGGCATCGAGCGCGAGCTCGTGATCGTCGGCGTGGTCGACCGCGCCGAGATCTGGTCGAAGGCACGCTGGGAGGCCTTCGAGAAGGAGCACGCGGACAGCTTCGCGCGGCTCGACTCCGTTCTTCTGGGAGGCGGCGCTCCTGCGTCGGGCGCATGAGCGGCCATGAGGGGGGTGGAGATGGAACGCCGCAACGATTCGGGAGCCGCGGGCTCGGACCGGAACGTGCACGAGCCCGTGCTCGCCGCGGAGACGATCGCGCTGCTCGGCGGCGAACGTCCCGCTGAGCTCGAGGGCTGGATCGTCGACGGCACGCTCGGCGCCGGTGGGCACTCGGCGCGGCTGCTCGCCGCCCTGCCGCACGTGCAGCTGCTCGGCCTCGACCAGGACCCCGAGATCCTCGAGCACGCCCGCCGCGCGCTCGCCCCGTTCGAACGCCGCGTGCG
>JABWBL010000621.1 GCA_013360535.1 Planctomycetaceae bacterium | reverse complement strand
AGCAGCGCCTCGAGGCGCGCGCGCAGGTCCTGTCGGTCGCTCACCGTCGTCCCCCGGAGCTGGGGATGCGCTTGAGGCGCGCATAGGCCAGCATCAGCTGCTTGCGGCCGTGCTTGCCGAACCAGATCGTCGCACGCGCGTTCGTGCCGGCGCCCGCGAGCAGCTCCACGGTGCCGCGCCCGAAGAAGTCGTGCTCGACCGTGTCGCCGACGGCGAGCTCCGGCGAGCGCGACGCGTCGGGCTCGAACACGTAGTCGCCGAGATCCTCGGCCTCCTCAGCGGCCCCGCCCTGACCGGCGACGAGCTCGCGCGGAATCTCCTCGAGGAAACGCGACGGCCGGCACCAGATCTCGCCGTCGTACTGGCGGCGCGTGGCGGCGTGCGAGAGCACGAGCACTTCCTGCGCGCGCGTCATGCCGACGTAGAAAAGCCGCCGCTCCTCTTCGAGCCCATGCTCGCTCTCGGCGACGGCGCGCTTGTGCGGAAGCAGGTCCTCCTCGACGCCAGCGATGAAAACCACCGGGAATTCGAGGCCTTTCGCGGCGTGCATCGTCATCAGCGCGACCTTCGGCGTCGCGTCGTCGTAACCGTCGGCGTCGCTGACGAGCGCGATGTCCTGCAGGAAGCCACGCAGGCCTCCCTGCGGGTTTTCCTCGTCGTAGGTCGAGGCGTGGCCCAGCAGTTCCTGCACGTTGGCCTCACGATCGACGTCGTCGCGCTCCGCCGAACGTGCCAGCCACTCGAAGTAACGCGTCTCCTCGATCACGGCCTCGAGCGCGACCGCCGCAGGGCCTTCGGCATGCAACGCGAGCCGCTCCAGCGCACCAGCGAAGGCTTCGAGCGCGGCGCGGGCTCGACCCCGGATGCGCGCGCGCGCCTCCTCGCTGCGGATCGCGCGCGACAGCGGCTGGCGCCGGTCGAGCGCCCACTCGCGCAGCTCGTCGATCGACTTGTCGCCGATGCCACGCGTCGGCACGCCGAGCGAGCGCACGCAGGCCTCGTCGTCGGCGGGGTTGACCATCACGCGCAGGTACGCGATCAGGTCCTTGATCTCGCGGCGCTGGTAGAACTCGGTGCCCGCGACGATCTGGTAGGGAATCGACGAGAGCCTGAGCGCACGTTCGAGCGCACGCTGCAGGAAGTTCGCGCGGTAGAAGATCGCGAACTGGTCGTGGCGGCGGCCCGCGTCGGCGAGCGTGCGGATGCGCAGCGCGATCTCGCGCGCCTCGTCCTCCTCGCCCGCGCACTGCACGACGACGAGCTTCTCGCCCGGTCCCTTGTCGGAGTACAGCGCCTTCTCCTTGCGCTGCGTGTTGTTGCGGATCACTGCCTGCGCGGCGTCGAGGATGTTCTGCGACGAGCGGTAGTTGCGCTCGAGCTTGACCACGCGCGCGCCGGGGAAGTCGACCTCGAAGCGCAGGATGTTGCGCACGTCGGCGCCGCGCCACCCGTAGATCGACTGGTCGGGATCGCCGCAAACCGCGATGTTCTGGCGGAAGACCGTCAGGTGGCGCAGCAGCTTGTACTGCACGCCGTTGGTGTCCTGGTACTCGTCGACGAGCACGTGGCGGAAGCGGTCGGCGTACTGGTCGCGCACGCCCGGATGGTGATCGAAGAGCTCGATCACCTTCGCCAAGAGGTCGTCGAAGTCGAGCGCGTTGTTGCGTGCGAGCGCGGCCTCGTACTCCTTGTGGACGCGCAGGTAGACCTCGTCGGAGAAGCCGCCCGACTCCAGCTCGCCCGCGGGAACGCCGCGGTTCTTGCGGTCGCTGATGAAGGCGCCGACCTCGGCCGGCTTGTAGGCCGTCGTGTCGTAGCCGGAGCTCTTGATCAGGTCGCGGATCAGCTTGGCGCGGTCGTCGGTGTCGAAGATCGTGAAGTCGCGCGTGTAGCCGCCGAGGTGCTCGATGTCGCGGCGCAGGATGCGCGCGCAGGTCGCGTGGAAGGTCGAGATCCACGCGCCCGGGGGCACTCCGAGCGACGTGCAGCGCTCGCGCATCTCGCCGGCAGCCTTGTTGGTGAACGTGATGGCGAGCACGTCCCCGGCGTGGACGCCGCGCGCCGCGATCAGGTGCGCGATGCGGCGCGTGATGACGCGCGTCTTGCCCGAGCCGGCGCCCGCCAGGATCAGCATCGGCCCGTCGCCGTGCTCGACCGCCTCGCGCTGCTCCGGATTGAGGCCATCGGTCAGTTGCGCCGGCCCACGCGGCGTCGGGCTGGGCGTCGCTCCCGCTGCGG
>JABWBL010000049.1 GCA_013360535.1 Planctomycetaceae bacterium | reverse complement strand
CGGGCTCCGCGCGCGTCCAATACGTCGGCGAGCATGCGGCGGCCGGCGGCGAGCGACTGGGCGACGTGCTGGTCGACGACCCTGCGGCACTGGTCGGCTGCCCGACCGTGCGGATCCTGGTCGAGCTCGAGGTCGTCCCGGGAGCGGTCTGGGACCCGCCCTTCGTCGATGACGTGACTCTGGAGTACGAGCCCGCCGGGCCGAAGAGGGAGCGGTGATCGACACGGACCTCTCTCCGCTGGCTCTGGCCGGCATTTCCGGCCTGTTCGGAGTGTGCGTCGGGTCGTTCCTCAACGTCGCGATCTACCGCCTGCCCAAGGAAGGGCTGCGGGTCTGGAAGCCGGCGCGTTCGTTCTGCCCGGGCTGCCAGCGCCAGCTCGAGTGGTCGGAGAACATCCCGGTGCTCTCGTGGGCCGTGCAGGGCGGGCGCTGCCGGGGCTGCAAGGGGCGCATCTCGGTGCGCTACCCGCTGGTCGAGCTCCTGACCGCCGCCTGTTGGGCCTGGATGGGCTGGATCACGCCGGCGGAGCAGTGGCCGATGCTGCTCGTGCGGCTGATGGTGCTGAGCGCGCTGCTGGTGGCGACCTTCGTCGACTTCGACTGCTTCGAGATCCCCGACGAGGTGTCGATCGGCGGCATGGTCGTCGCGCCGCTGGTGAGCTTCCTCGTGCCCGAGCTGCACGCGGCGTCGCCGATCGCGCGCTGGGTGGCGGACGGGGCCGAGCCCGGTCGCGGTGCGGCGGTGGTCGCGAGCCTGTGCGGCATCGCGGTCGGAGGCGGAGTGCTGCTCGCCGTCGGCTGGATCGGCGAGAAGCTGCTCGGCAAGGAGGCGATGGGGCTGGGCGACGTCAAGCTGCTCGGCGCCGCCGGGGGTTTCGTCGGAGGCGGCGGAGCGCTGTTCGCCCTCGTGCTCGCGTCGATGGTCGGTGCGGTCATCGGCGTCGGCAACATCCTGCGCCTGCACTGCGAGTTGCGCTCGCGCGTCCGGCGTCGCGGCGCGCGCACGACGAGCGCGCAGAGCTTCGCCATCGCGCGCGCCTGCGGGCAGATGCTCCCGTTCGGTCCCTACTTGGCCCTTGGAACCGTCGTCGTGCTTTTGTATTGGGAAGCGGTGAGCACCCGGTTCTGGCCGGCGTGAGAGGGGATTCTCGCGGCGCCGCAACGTGCGCCGATCGACGGCCCCGGGCGCTCGCGAACGGACTCGAACGCCTCGAGTCCCGCACGTCCACACGCACGATCTCCGGCCCAATTCCACGCTCCGTCACCGCGCCCATGAAGCTCAACTCCACGCTGTTCCTCGCGTTCCTCGCCTCCGCTCCGTTCGTCACGAGCTGCGCCGCTCCGCAGTACAAGGCCGCGCTCGACGAGCGCGAGCAGGAAAACCGCCAGCTGCGCGAGGAGCGCGCGAACCTGAAGGGCGAGAACCGCGACCTCGCCTCGCAGCGCGAGTCGCTCGAGACCGCGCTCGCCGAAGCGAACGCGCGCCTGCTCGAGGAGCCGACGCAGTCGAGCACGCAGCTCAAGGACCTCGACGACGCCGGCGTCGGGTACGGCATGCGCGACGGCCGCATGGTGATCTCGATCCCGCAGGAACTGACGTTCGGCGCCGGCAAGGCCGACCTCTCCGACAACGGCAAGAAGGCGCTCAAGGCGGTCGCGAAGACGCTCAAGGGCAAGTACGAGGGCGGCGAGTACTGGATCGAGGGCCACACCGACAACGATCCGATCTCGAAGAGCAAGTTCGCGACCAACCGCGACCTCTCGCTGGCGCGCGCAATGGCGGTGCTGCACTACCTCGTCAACGACGGCGGTATCGCCGATGGCCAGTGCGTCGTCGCCGGCTGGGGCCCGTACCGTCCGGTCGCGGCCAACAGCTCGTCGGCCAACAAGGCGAAGAACCGCCGCGTCGAGATCGTCGTCGAGATGAAGAAGTAGCTCTCGCTTCGATCGCTCGATCCTGCGGGGCGCTCCGGCGGTGGCTGGGGCGCCTCGTTCCTTTGGCTGGGGCGGCGGCTTTTCCGGCGGTGAAAGCACGGCCGCAGGTCGAGCGCGGCGCGGAGTCGAGCCCGGTCGGCTGGGGAGTGAGCGGGGGCGACGTACGAACGTGGGCGGAGTACCTCGGGCCCTGAAGGGGGGCGTAGGATGCGTACGCACTCCCCGGCTGCGGTGCGTAGGCTCGGCCAAGGGCTCGGGCCGTCGCGGTCGGGGGGTGGTGATACCCGGCAACCCACGTCACGGAGCGAAAGACCCGCGATGACATCCACCCTCCAGGGACTGCGCAACCTCGCCTTCGTCGGCCATCCTTCGGCCGGCAAGACCACGCTCGTCGATGCCTTGGCGCACATGCTCGGGCTCACGCCGCGCAAGGGCATGGTGTCGGACCGGACCTCAATCTGCGACACGGAGCCGGAGGAGCACGACAAGGGCCACACGCTGCAGATGGCGGTGGTGCAGGGCGAGGCGAAGGGCTGCGGCTGGACGCTGATCGACACGCCGGGCTACGACGACTTCATCGCCGACTCGAACAGCGCGATCGCGGCCGCGGACATCATCGTCGGCGTGCACAGCGCGGCCGGCCGGCCCAACTACGACTTCAAGAAGGAGCTCGAGCGCGCGGCGGGGCTCAAGAAGGGCCGCATCATCATCGTCACGCACGTCGACGGCGAGAACATCGACTTCGACGCGGTCGTCGACCAGATCGACGAGGCGGTCGGCGAGCTGTGCGTGCCGTTCGATCACCCCAACGCGACGGGCGCGGCGTTCAAGTCGGTGGCGTCGATCTTCGAGGTCGACCACCACGGCTGGAAGCAGAACCTGATGGACCGCGTGATGGACGCCTGCGAGGACGAGGAGCTGCTCAACCGCTACCTCGAGACGCAGTCGCTCACCGACGCCGAGCTGCACGCGCAGATCCCCAAGGCGATCGCGCGCGGCTCGCTGGTGCCGATCCTCGCCTGCAATCCGGTCAACGGCGTCGGCGTCGATCGGGTGCTCGCGTTCCTGGCCGAGTTCTGCCCGCATCCGGGCCAGTTCCCGCAGGTCGACGCCGAGGGGCAGGAGCTTCCCTGCACGCCCGAGGCCGATTTCGTCGGGCAGGTGATCAGCATCCGCTCGGACGCGCACCTGGGGAAGATCTGCACGCTGCGTGTGCTGTCGGGGCAGGTCAACGCCGGTGATTCGCTCGTCGGGCCGCGCTCGCCGGACAAGGGCGAGAAGGTCGGCGGCCTCTTCCGCCAGCTCGGCAAGAAGAAGCGCGAGCCGGTCGAGGTCGCCAAGGCGGGCGAGATCGTGGCCGTGAGCAAGGTCGAGGGGCTCGCTTTCGGCGAGGCCGTGACCGTCGCGGGCAAGAAGCTGCGCACGCTCGTGCGCATCGGGCAGCCCGAGCCGATGGTGTCGCTCGCGGCGGTGCCGCGCACGCGCGCCGACGAGCAGAAGATCGGCGAGGCGCTCAAGAAGCTCGAGAACGAGGACGCGACCTTCAAGTTCGACCATGACCCCGACACGCACGAGCTCGTGATCCACGGCATGACCGAGCTGCACCTCGCGGTGATGGAGGCGCGGCTCAAGCGGCGTTACGGCGTCGAGATCTCGACGCACCCGCCGCGCATCGCCTACCGCGAGACGGTCTCGCGCCCGGCCGAAGGCCACCACCGCCACAAGAAGCAGACCGGCGGCCGCGGGCAGTTCGGCGAGTGCTACGTGCGCGTGCGTCCCAACGCCAAGGGGGCCGGGGTCACGTTCACCGACGGCGTCGTCGGCGGCACGATCCCGCGCAACCTGATCCCGGCGGTGGAGAAGGGCATGCGCGAGATGGTCGCCAAGGGCATCCTGACAAGCAGCCAGATCGTCGACCTCGACTTCGAGGTCTACGACGGCAAGTACCACGACGTCGACTCCGACGAGGCGAGCTTCAAGGTGGCCGGCGCGCGCGCCTTCATGGACGCGTTCCTCAAGGCCTCGCCGGTGCTGCTCGAGCCCGTGATGGAGCTCGAGGTGACGGTGCCGACGGACTTCGCGGGCGCGGTGTTCTCGGACCTGACGAGCCACCGCCGCGGGCAGGTGATGGACCAGTGGAACGAGCACGACGGCCAGCTCACGGTGATCAAGGCCCACGCGCCGCTCTCGCTGCTCCAGACCTACCAGCGCGATCTGAAGTCGATGACGGCCGGCGAGGGCTCGTTCGTGATGCGGCTGCACGACTACGCCCCGCTGCCTGTGCAGGAGCAGACCCGCGTGCTGGCCCAGATCGGCAAGAAGCACGAGCACGAGGAGTAGGCGAGCACCGCCTGCCGAGCCTCGGACGCTCCCCGGGGGCCCGTCCCGCGTCACGCGACGCTGGGCGGGCCTCCGGCGCATTTCCGGGGCAGGGCTCCGGTACGCACTTTCCCGCCGGCGGCGGATGGAAGTTCCTTCCCGTGCGAGCGCTTCAGTCCGTTCCACCGCCCGGACGAAGAAGCGACGCCAGAGGTCCGGCAACGCACCCACGGGGACTTCCCCTGTCCCGCGGCGTCGACGGTCCCGAAGGCCCGAGAAGGCTCGAACGCATGATCACCATGGAAGAACTCCTGTCGCTCCTGATCAGCCAGGGCGGCTCGGACCTGCACATCTCCGTCAACTCGCCGCCGCGCATCCGCGTCGACGGCATGCTGCTGCCGGTCGACTGCGGCTCGCTCACGCCCGAGGACACGCGGCGGCTGGCGACCAGCGTGCTGACGAGCGACCAGATCGCGAAGCTCGACCGCGAGCTCGAGCTCGACTGCTCGTTCGGCCTCGCCGATCAGGGCCGCTTCCGCGCCAACGTCTTCTACCAGCAGGGCACCGTCGGGGCGGTCATGCGCCTGATCCCGACGAAAATGGCCACTTTCGACCAGCTCGGCCTGCCCAAGGCGGTCTGCGAGCGCATCTGCTCGCTGCGCGCGGGCCTCGTGCTCGTCACGGGCTCGACCGGCTCGGGCAAGTCGACCTCGCTGGCGGCGATGGTCAACCACATCAACCTGAGCCGTCAGGGCCACATCGTGACGGTCGAGGACCCCGTCGAATTCGTGCACCAGCACAAGCAGTGCATGGTGACGCAGCGCGAGGTCGGCGGCGACACGCACGCCTTCGCACGCGCGCTCAAGAGCGTGCTGCGCCAGGACCCCGACTTCATCCTCGTCGGCGAGCTGCGCGACCTCGAGACGATCGAGGCCGCGATGACGCTCGCGGAGACGGGCCACCTGACCTTCGGCACGCTGCACACGTCCGACTGCGTGCAGACGATCAACCGCATCGTCGACGTGTTCCCCGCGCACCAGCAGCAGCAGGTGCGCACGCAGCTCTCGTTCTCGCTCGAGGCCGTGTTCAGCCAGCAGCTGCTCCCGGCGGCGAGCGGTCGCGGCCGCGCGATGGCCTCCGAGGTGATGCTCGCGACACCCGGCATCCGCGCGCTCGTGCGCGAGGGCAAGACGCACCAGATCTACTCGCAGATCCAGACCGGCGGCCGCATGGGCATGAAGACCATGGCGCAGTCGCTGGCGGAGCTCGTGCGCGCGGGGCGCGTGCGGCTCGACGAGGCGGAACGCGCCGTCAGCGATCCGGGCGAACTGCGCACGCTGGTCCGGGCGGCCTGACGGAGGATCCAGATGGTGCGCGTTTCGGGAAGAATCCGGCGAATCCTGGTCGATGCCGGCCTCGTCACCGACGAGGACTGGGCAGCGGCGAAGGAGCGTGGCGGCCAGCCGGTCGCGACGCTCCTGAGCCAGGGCCTGCTGCACGAGGACGCGCTGTTCGAGACGCTCGGGCGCACGTCGGGCGTCGTGCCGATCGATCTCGCGCGCATCAAGCCCGAGCCTGCGGCGCTCGAGGCGCTCTCGAAGGAGACCTGCCAGGAGCAGGGCATCCTGCCGCTGTCGCGCAACGGCGACGTGCTCACGATCGCGGTCTCCGATCCCTTCGACGTGCTCCTGCTCGACGACCTGCGGCGCATGTCGAAGTGCCAGGTGCGCCCGGTGCTCTCGCATCCCGGCGCGATCCGCACGGCGACCGACGCGATCTACGAGAACAAGAACGCGGCCGTCGACAAGCTGCTCAACGAGGTCAACGGCGACGCGGCGCAGATCGACGTCGCGGTCGAGCAGGCCGAGGACATCGAGCAGGCCGCGACGACCGGCGAGGACGCGCCGGCGGTCAAGCTCGTCAACCTGATGATCCTGCGCGCGCTCAAGGAGAAGGCGAGCGACATCCACATCGAGCCCGGCGAGAGCTCGATCCGCGTGCGACTGCGCGTCGACGGCTCGCTGCACGAGGTGATGCGGCCGCCGACGTCGATGCTCGCGGCGATCATCTCGCGCCTCAAGATCCTCGCCTCGCTCGACATCGCCGAGCGTTTCGCGCCGCAGGACGGCAAGTTCCAGATCCGCTACGAGAACCGCAAGATCGACTTCCGCCTCTCGATCCTGCCGGTGGTCGGCGGCGAGAAGGCCGTCATGCGCATCCTCGACGCGGGTGCGATGGCGCTCAAGCTCGACAACCTCGGCTACGAGCCCAAGGCGCTCGACGACATCCGGCGCGCGTCGAACGCGGCCTACGGCATGCTGCTGCTCACCGGGCCGACCGGCTCGGGCAAGTCGACGACGCTCTACTCGTGCGTCAAGGAAGTCGCGACGCCCGACGTCAACGTCGTGACGGTCGAGGATCCCGTCGAATACCGCATGGACGGCATCAACCAGGTGCCGGTCAATCCCAAGCGCGGGCTGACGTTCGCCGGTGCGCTGCGCTCGATCCTGCGTCAGGACCCTGACGTGGTGCTCGTGGGCGAGATCCGCGACACCGAGACCGCGGACATCGCGGTCAAGGCCGCGCTCACCGGCCACCTCGTGCTCTCGACGCTGCACACCAACGACGCGGCGACGACCGTGACGCGCCTGTGCGACATGGGCATCGACCCGTTCATGGTGGCGAGCTCGGTGCTGTGCATCGGCGCGCAGCGCCTCGCGCGCAAGCTGTGCCCGTCGTGCCGCGTGCGGCTCGAGGTGCCGCACGAGGAGCTGCTCAACGTCGGCTACCTCGAGAGCGAGATCGCGGCGCTCGAGCTCTTCGGGCCCAACCCCGCGGGCTGCCCGCGCTGCAAGGAGGGCTACAAGGGTCGCTTCGCGATCCTCGAGACGCTCTACCTCGAGCAGGAACTCAAGACGATGGTGGTGCGGCGCGCGTCCGCCGTCGACATCAAGACCGAGGCGATCAAGCTCGGGATGCTCACGCTGCGCCGTGTCGGCCTGCTCAATGCGGCGCGTGGCCGCACTTCGCTCGAGGAAGTGCTGCGCACCACGCTCGGCGACGACTGATCCCCAAGGAACCAGAGGAATCTCCCGTGACCAGCTTCAAGTACGCCGCCAAGAAACCCGGTGGCCAGACCGTCGAGGGCACGCTCGCCGCCGACGACAAGGGACAGGCGATCGCCGAGCTGCGGCGCCAGAACCTCGTCGTCATCAAGCTCGAGCAGGTCGCCGGCGACAAGCCGGCCCGCAAGGCCGGCGGCGGGTTCTTCAACCGGAGCCCGAAGGTCACCTCCGACGAGCTCGTGCTGTTCACGCGCCAGCTCGCGACGATGGTCGGCGCCGGTCTCGCGCTGCTCGAGTCGATCGACGTGCTCGGCTCGCAAGCCGAGACGCCGGGACTGCGGCAGGTGTGCGAGAAGATCGGCAACGAGCTGCGCGGGGGCTCGGACCTTTCGAGCGCGATGGAGACCTGCCCGCGCGCGTTCACGCCGCTGTACGTGAGCATGGTGCGCGCCGGCGAGGCCTCGGGCCAGATGGACGTGATCCTCGAGCGGCTCGCGGACTACCTCGAGTCGAGCCAGGCGCTGCGCCGCGAGATCAAGGCCGCGATGACCTACCCGGTCATCTCGCTCGTGCTCGTGATCGGCATCACGGCCTTCCTGATGCTCGGCGTCGTGCCGACCTTCCGGCAGGTGTTCGACGGCCTCGGCGCGGAATTGCCGGGCCTGACGCAGTTCACGCTGAACACGTCGGCGTGGCTCAAGGAGAACTGGTACCTCGTCGTCGGCGGCGCGTTCGGCTCGTTCGCGGCCTTCACCGCGTTCAAGAAGACGCCCAGGGGCGAGCTCCTGTGGCACCACTTCGTGCTGCGCGCGCCGATCTTCGGGCCCATCGTGCGCAAGATCGCGCTGGCGCGCTTCTCGCGCACGTTCGCGACGCTGATCCGCTCGGGCGTCCCGATCATGGGCACGCTCGACATCGTGTCGGCCACGGCCGGCAACCGCGTGGTCTCGAACACGGTCGACGCCGCCAAGGAGAGCGTGCGGCAGGGCCAGCTGCTCTCCGACCCGCTGGCGCACTCCAAGGTCTTCCCGCCGATGGTGACGCGCATGATCGCGATCGGCGAGCGCACGGGCGCGCTCGAGCAGCTGCTCGAGAAGATCGCCGAGTTCTACGACGCGCAGGTCAAGGCCGCGATCAAGAGCCTCACGAGCCTGATCGAGCCGCTGCTCATCACGTTCATGGGCGTGATCGTCGGTGGCGTCGTGCTCAGCGTGTTCCTCCCGATCCTCGACGTCGTCGGCAAGCTGTCGGGACCGAGCTAGGAACGCCGCGCAGGGCGAAGAACGCCGCGGGCCCGCTCCAGACGCGGGCCCGCGGTTTTTTTTCGGGCTCTCCTCAAGAGCCGCGAGAGCGCACGTCGATCCACGCACGTCGCATGCCCTTGGCCGTTCCCGAACGTCGGGCCGGACAGGAGCCGCCGGCCAGGTGGGCCGGGGAAGGCACTGCGCGCGTCTCGCCTTCATCCCAACTCAAGTCACGCCTCCCTCGCTGCCGATGCTGCGCGACGAGGAAGCACCGGGCACGGAAGTGCCGTTCCGGTGCCCGGTAACCAACGGAACCAATCGAACCAAGATGAGAACCTTCAAGAAGAACGCTGGCTTCACCCTGATCGAGCTCATGATCGTGGTGGCCATCATTGCCATCATCGCCTCCGTCGCGATCCCGCGACTGATGGCGGCCCGCCTGTCGGCCAACGAGTCCGCGGCGATCTCGACCCTGCGTTCGCTCACGAGCGCGCAGGCTCAGGTCCAGTCGTCGGGCGCGATCGACACCGACGGCGACGGCTCCGGTGAGTACGGCGGTTTCGCCGAACTCGCCGGCACCATTCCCTGCCGCGTGACCAACGCGGGTGTGGCCGCCGCCGGTGTCGCCGGTACGGACGAGCTCAACCCGCCGGTGCTCTCGGCCGCCTTCGGCAACGTCGCCAACAGCCAGGTCACGCGCTCGGGCTACGTCTTCCAGATGTACCTGCCTGACGCCGCCCGCGACCTCGTCGCCGAAGACGCGGCGGGTGGTTACGCCGCCACGTTCCCTGACCCGGACAACGGCGAAGTCCTGTGGTGCTGCTACGCCTGGCCGGTCAACTTCAGCCAGACGGGCAACCGCGTCTTCTTCGTGAACCAGGCTGGCGACATCTACCAGTACAACAACAAGGGCACGAACAACTACACCGGCAGCGCCGGTGGCCCGGCTCCGGACGCCATCTTCCAGACGGCGCAGGACATGGGCTCGCCCGTGTGCAACGTCGCCGGTGCGGTGCTCGGCACGGACGGCGAGAACTGGGTCCCGGTCCAGTAGTTCGCAAGCCACAGTGCTTTCTCGAGTCGAGGCGTCCCGGCAACGGGGCGCCTCGCTCGCGTTGTGGGGGACTTGTGCGCAGCCCCAAGGAAATCGCAATCGCGCTCCAGCGTCGCGCGCCACGGCGCCGATGGTTCAGGAGATGGACTCCCAACTTGCCTTGTCGAAGGATCGTGCGCGCGCCGGCTTCACGCTGATCGAGCTCATGATCGTCGTCGCGATCATCGCGATCATCGCGTCGGTCGCCCTCCCGCGTCTCGCCGCCGCGCGGCTCTCGGCCAACGAGGCCAGCGCGATCGCGACGATGCGCTCGCTGATGAGCGCGCAGGCGCAGTTCCAGTCGGCCGGTTCGGTCGACACGGACGGCGACGGCGCCGGCGAGTACGGCAGCTTCGCGGAACTTGCGGGCCTCGTGCCGCTGCGCGTGAGCGCGGGTGGTGTCGCCGCAGCCGGGGTCGCGGGCGTCGACGAGCTCTTCCCGCCGGTGCTCTCCGCGCCCTTCGGCATCGTCAACAACAGCCAGACCGCGCGCACCGGCTACCTGTTCCAGCTGTACCTGCCCGACGCCGCGAATGCGCCGATGGTCGAGGAGCCGACGGGTGGCTTCACGAGCGCCTTCCCTGACTCGGACGCGGGTGAGTACCTGTGGGCCTGCTACGCGTGGCCGATCCAGTCGGGCCAGACCGGCAACCGCGTGTTCTTCGTGAACCAAGGCACGGAAGTGCTGCAGACGATGAACCGCGGCGCGGGCGCCTATTCCGGAATCGCCGGCGGCCCCGCGGGAGATGCGGCCTTCAGCGTCGCCAACGACATGAGCTCGCCCGTCGGCCTCAACAACACGTCGGTGGACGGGCTCCTTTGGGCGCCGGTCCAGTAACGCACGGCACCCTCGCTCACTCCGGCAAGCCGAAGAGGCGCGTCGCGTTGGCACTGGTGGCCAGCGCGAGCGCCTCGAGCGTTTCCCCGCGCACCTGCGCGATGCGCTCGAGCACCTCGCGGCACAGCGCGGGCTCGTTGCGGCGTCCGCGGCGCGATTGAGGCGCGAGGTAGGGGCAGTCGGTCTCGACCAGCAGCCGCTCGAGCGGCACCACGCGCGCGGCCGCGCGGTTGAGCTCGTTCCTGGGGAACGTGACGACGCCGGAGAACGAGATGCAGAAGCCTAGCTCGAGGTAGGGCGGCAGCTCGTCGGGGCCGTACGTGTAGCAGTGCATCACGCCGCGCACGCCTCGGAACTCGCGCAGCAGCGCGAGCGTGTCCTCGTGCGCGTCGCGGCAGTGCACGATCACGGGCTTGGAGAGCTCGCGCGCGAGCTCGAGGTGCCAGCGGAAGTTCTCGAGCTGCGCCTCGCGCGGCGAGAACTGCTTGAACCAGTCGAGGCCCGTCTCGCCGACGGCGACGCACTCCGGCCGGCGGCACAGCTCGGAGATCACGGCGCGATCGGCGTCGGTCGCCGCCTCGGCGTCGTGCGGATGGATGCCGGCCGTGGGGAAGATGCCCGCGTGGCGCGCGGCGATCTCGAAGCACGCGCGGGACGTCCCGACGTTCGTGCCGACCATCAGCATGCGCGTCACGCCCGCCTCTCGCGCGCGGGCGAGCGCCTCCTCGCGGTCGGCCTCGAAGGCCGTGTCGTACACGTGCGCGTGGCTGTCGGTGATCACGGGCGCGGTCACTGTCCGACGCAGTTGCGCTGCAGCATGTCGTCGAGGAAGGCGAGGAAGATCTCGTCGCTCTCGTGCCCCGCCGCTTCCTGCATCAGCGCGCAGAACTCCTTGCGCGGCATGATCACGAGCAGCGCCTGCGCTGCCTTGCGGCGGATGTTGCCGTCCGACGCGCTCTCGACCAGCACCTCGCGCAGCGCCTGGATCGCGCGCGTGCCACCCATGTCGGAGAGCGCGTTGACCGCGGCGTAGCGCGCGTCCGGCGGCTGGCGCATGTCGACGACGAGGTCGCACAACACGCGCGCCTCGGTCAGCCCGAGTTTCTTCGCGGCGGTGTGCCAGCCGCGGACGAGCTCCTCCTGCGGCGGGCGCGTCTCGCGCGCCAGCGGCGTGCGCAGCATCGGCTCGATCAGCTCGATCGCCCGCTGGGGGATCGAGGCCGACATGATGCGCACCGCGTGCATGCGCAGGCCCGTGCCGTCCTTGCCGTCGTAGGTGACGATCAGCTTCTCGAGCAGCGGCTGCGCGTCCTCGGGGGCGTTGAAAGCGGCCGCTTCGAGCAGCGCCCACTGCACGTCGAGCGGCTCGTTCTTCGCTTGATCGAGGCGCGCGAGCGCCGCGAGCCCGGCCGCGCGACCGACACCGTGCAGGTCCTCGAGCAACTTGGTGCGGTCGCGGAAGTTCTTGTCCTGGATGTCGCTCGTCGTGGTCGGATCGACGCCGCGGAAGAGCTCGACCAGCTTGTCGATCTTCTGGCGCGCCTCGATCTCCGAGATCCCGCCGGCTTGGGCCCGGTCCTCGCAGCCCGGGGCGAGGCCGAGCGTCAGGGCGAGCAACGCGCCCGCGAACCCACGCAGGGTGAGCGGTTTGACGCGGAGCCTGTGCGGTTCCGAACGGTGCGCGGCGGCGGTCGGACGGGAATCCGGGGCGGAAACGGCGGGTCGAAGGGCGCTCATTCGCGTGGGGTGGCGGTGCGGGTGGTTCGGGAGGCGGCGGGCTACGGGGCGGAACGCGGTTTGTTGGGAAGCGGCCAGAGGGGTAACTACCCGTGGGAGTGTGCAGCGGAAACCGGGTCGCAAGTCAGGCGACCTGCGCCTTGTCGGGGGCGGTCCAGGTCGGGCCGGGCCCGCGAGGGTCGCAAGTTCCAGTCCCGGCCAGCGAGCTCCGCCTCGCGTCACCTGCGGTGGCGCGCGGTCGGCGCGGGAGCTGGCTGC